>JAWCOP010000154.1:0-2968 GCA_038847005.1 Bathyarchaeia archaeon
ATCCTCTGGGATGGCTCGGGGCAGAGGCGATACGAGCTCCCCTCCTTCAGGAACGCGATGCCCTCCCTGAGCGGCGATGGCTCCAAGATAGCCTACCGGGGGAAGGATCGATCCGGCGCACCGGATATATTCGTCGTCGATTGGGACGGCTCGGGATTTAGGCAACTCACCAAGGGGCCCGCCATAGACGTCAACCCCTCGATCAGCGCTGACGGTTCCTTGATAGCCTTCTCCTCCGTCATGGAAGGCCCTTGGGAGATCTACTTGGCCCGATCCGATGGATCGGCCCTAAAGCGCCTCACCCGGCTGAACGCATCATCGCTCCATCCCTCCCTGAGCGGCGACGGCTCCAAGGTGGCATTCGAATCCGATGCGGCCGGCGAATGGGATATATGGGTCGTCAACTCGGATGGCTCGGGCTTGACGAGGGTAACGGGCGCCGGGGCCGAGGATCTGGAACCCTCCCTCAGCCACGATGGGAGGAGGCTCGTCTACAGGGCCAGATCCGGCCCTAAATCGGAGATATGGGCCGTCGCCTATGAAGGGCCGCTGCGCTGGTTGGGGCTGCTATCCCCTTACGCCCCGCCTTTGAATAGGGCCGATTCGCCCCCGATCGAGCTGGTCGTGGGATACCCGCCATCTGGCCCATGGGAGGATCAAGGGCCCCTATCGGGGCACCCGATCGGGCCTCGGCTGGAGCCTCATTAGGGAGCAGAACTCGGGCGTATGCCTTATCAGATCCGTCGAGGTCACTATGCCCACCAGCCTTCCCCCGCTGACGACCGGCAGCTTCTTTATCCCCCTCTCGCCCATGAGGCGCGCCGCCTCCTCGGCGGTCGCGCCCTCCGGGATCGTTATGAGGGGGGCCGACATCACGTCCTTCGCCTTGGCCACCGATGGCTCCATCCCGCCCTCGACGACCCTCCTGAGGATATCCCTCTCGGTTATTATGCCCAAGGGCCTATCGCCCTCAACGACCACGACCGAGCCGATCCCGAACTTGTTCATCTTCTCGACCGCCTCCTTGACGGTCGAGCTCGGCCTGACCGTCTTGACGGCGCGGCTCATTATGTCCCTTACGAGCATCCCGCCCTCCGCTGACATGGGGATCCCTTGGGCGCGGGGGTAATTAAAAATTGGGGGAATTTGGGGATCGGGAATCGGCCTCAATATGGCAGGGTTTCGATCCACGGATAGAGCCTTCGCAATTTCTCCATGGATTTCCCAACGGCCTCCTCCGGGTAATCGTTCGCCTCCAGCCTCCCGGCCATGAAGTCGTCGTAGGCCTTCATATCGAAATGGCCGTGGCCACAGAGGAGGAACATTATCGTTTTCTCCTCACCCCTGCGCTTGCACTCCAACGCCTCATCTATGGCGGCCCTTATGGCGTGGCTCGGCTCCGGGGCCGGGATTATGCCCTCGGTCTTGGCGAAGAGCGCGGCGGCCTCGAACACGCTCAACTGGTCATAGGCCTTGGATTTGATGGCGCCCTCCTTCTGGAGGAGGCAAAGCGTTGGGGCATCGCCGTGATACCTGAGGCCGCCCGCGTGGATCGGCGGCGGTATGAACTCGTGGCCGAGAGTGTACATCTTCAACAAGGGCGTCATCCTGGCGGTGTCGCCGTGGTCGTACGTATAGGCGCCCTTCGTCAGAGTTGGGCATGCCGTGGGCTCGATGGCGACGAACTCCGTCGGCTTTGGGGCCTTGCCCTTCGCCTTTTCATAATAGAAGGGCCACATGAGGCCCGAGAAGCTGCTCCCTCCCCCAACGCAACCGAAGAGGACGTCCGGGTAATCGTCGAAGAGCTCGAATTGCTTCAAAGCCTCGAGGCCTATCACCGTTTGATGTAATAGGACGTGGTTCAGGACGGAGCCGAGCGTGTACTTGGCGCCGTTCGTGACCGCGTCCTCAACCGCCTCGCTTATGGCTATGCCGAGGCTGCCGGGGTTATTGGGGTCCTCCTTCAATAGCTTCCTCCCGAAGGAGGTCCGATCGCTCGGGCTAGGGAGGACCTCGGCGCCCCATAGCTGCATCAGGACCCTCCTATAGGGCTTCTGATCGTAGCTGGCCCTGACCATGTAAACGGTCGCGCCGATCCCGAAGAGGTTGCAGCCGAAGGCCAAGGCGGAGCCCCATTGACCGGCCCCCGTTTCGGTCGTTAAGCGCTCAACGCCCTCCTTTTTATTGTAATAGGCTTGGGCTATGGCCGTATTGGGCTTATGGCTGCCTGGCGGGCTGACGCCCTCGTACTTGTAATATATCTTCGCCGGCGTTCCCAAGGCCCTCTCGAGCCTAACGGCCCTCATCATGGGCGTGGGCCTATAAAGCCCATAGGCCTCCCTGACCTCCTCCGGGATCGGTATATGCCTCTCCGCAGAAACCTCCTGCCTTATGAGCTCCTTCGCGAAGATTACCTCCAGCTTCCTAGGATCGACCGGGGCCCTAGTCTCCGGGTCTATTGGAGGCGGCAAGGGCTTAGGGAGATCGGGCAATATATTGTACCAATGCCTCGGTATATCCTCGGGGCCCAATGGGGCCCTAATCGATTTCGCCATCCCCATCCCACTTGGATCGAGTTTAATCGCTTAAGGGCCCATGGGTTATATTTATATCTTACTTGCACATAAATATACATGAAATGTGGGGAATCGTTTCGAAGCGGTTCCAAGCCCATCCCGAGCGGCTCGCCGTGGTAAAGGTCCTCGTGGAGAACGGCCTAAGCGTCCGCGGGGGGCGGATATATTGCAACGAGATAGAGATACCGGATTCTAAGATAGCCAAGGTGGCCGGGGTCGATAGGAGGACCGTGGCCGCGACGATCGCCTCCATAGAATCCGATCCGGAGCTGAGGCCGCTGTTCGAGGGCCTCAGGTCCGCCGGCCATTCGCTCAAGAACGTGGCCAGGCGGCTGGGGCTCGGGTGGTGGTGTTCGGGGATCAGGAGCGCCGGCCGGTCGCTTCGGGCCACC
>JAWCOP010000155.1:0-2963 GCA_038847005.1 Bathyarchaeia archaeon
AATCATCGTCAGCGCTGGCACGACCACGAACCCTCCCCCCACCCCCATCAATGCCGAGATTATGCCGACTAGGAAAGCCAAAGAGATCAGGCCAACCAAATCGATCGGCGGCATCGCGCCCGGGCCTCGGCCATTCGGGATGGCGGGAGCCGATTATAAAGTTTCGAAAGGTTATTTTGGCCCTTCAGAATTAAGGCCTGGGGATCCCCGGGGACAAGTGCTTCCTATGCCCGTTCAAAGGAAGCTCGCCGAAGGGAGAAGGGGCGCGGAATCCCCTTGCTTAATCTGCAGGGGCGGCAGGATGCTTTGCGGCAGACCCAATTGCCCAATCCTAGCCAAGGCCAGCGCCTCTGCGAGGATCAAGCCGCTTATGGAGAGGGAGGCGATCCAAGGATCGAGCCCCCCCGCGGTCTTCGTCGGGCACGCGGGATACCCATACGTCCGAGCTGGCCCCATGATCCCCCCCTTCTTCGGGAATACGAGTATACTCGATACGCCCGAGCTCTGGCTCGGGAAGGGCTTGGAGGAGATAGTGGAGTATAGGTACTCCCTGATCAGGGGGACGCGGAGGATCAAGGTTGGGGAGGCGAGGGATGGGGGAAGGCTCGTTTTCTCACTTCAGGAGCTGGCCATGGGGGATGGCCCGGTCGACTCCGAAGCCACCCTGCTCAGGAAGCCCAAGGGGCCGGTGATCTTCAGCGAATACGCGCAACCCTTCGGGCCCTCCGCGCCATTGAAATCCTTCGAAATCTCCGATCTTAGGGTTGACAGGAGGATAGAGAGGGCCTATTACGATAGGGATCTGAGGGCCGCGGATGCGATCCTCGATCTCTACAAGGATGGCGTCCCGATCACGAAGATACAAAGGGCATTCAGCGTGGGGATGTTCGGCCGCCCTCAGGCTAGGAGATTGGTGCCAACGAGGTGGAGCATAACGGCGATCGACAGCCTGTTGTCCGCCCAGATTGTGGAGCGCTTGAAGGGTTTCGAGAGCATCGATAAATACAGGGTCCATTCGTTCAGGACCCTGTATAACCTGTTCTTGGCGATACTCCTCCCCATGAGGTGGAGCTTCGAGTGGATAGAGGCTTGGTTCCCGGGGAGCACTTGGAACTTGGGCGGATCCCGCCCCGCGCTCATGGGGGATTATGAAGGATATGGCGGCAGGAGGACCTACGCGAGCGTGGGGGGTTGCTATTACTCGGCTAGGCTCGCTATCGCGGAGGGCCTGCTCAAGGAGGGGAGGCAGGCGGCCGCTCTCGTGATGAGGGAGATATATCCCGGCTACTCAATGCCCGTCGGCGTCTGGTTGGTGAGGGAGGGCGTTAGGAGGGCGATGGCGAGCGAGCCAAGGGAGTTCGAATCCCTCGAGGAGGCGCTTGCTTATGCTCGCTCCGAGCTCACGGTCCCATTGGGGAGGTGGATCGAGCACAGCGCCATCCTGAGGAACGCGTTCCTGCAGGAGAAGTTGCCGAAGTATCTCTCGAGGGCGCAAACGGATTGGAGGTGAAATACTCCCATAGGGCTTGCAGGAGGGCCCTGTTCAAAAGCGGATTGCCCGGATTGGATTACTCCCTGAACCCATATTTCGGATGCGAGCACGGTTGCCTTTATTGCTATTCTCCATCGGTCTTCGGGGATGAATGGGTTGCCAAGAATTGGGGGAGGTTCTCCATCGCCAAGCCCAATATCCATCTGGTCTTGGAGGCCGAATTGAGGTCCGGGAGGAAGGGGGTGGTGGGGGTCGGCACGGTCACCGACCCCTATCAACCCCATGAGGCCAAGCTAGGGCTGACGAGGAAATGCATCGAGATCCTCCTGAGGGGCGGGCTCCATCCCTCCATCCAAACCAAGTCGGACTTGGTCCTGAGGGATATGGACCTAGCCCATCCCGGCCTCTTGGATTTGGGGGTGACGATAACTACGATGGATGGATGGCTGGCAAAAAGGCTTGAGCCAAAAGCGCCCGGCCCCGATGCGAGGGCGAAGGCCTTGCAGGAGTTCTCTATGAGGGGCATCGAAACTTGGGTTTTCTTCGGCCCCGTGATCCCGACCCTGAACGATGGAGATGATGATATAAGATCCGTTGCGAAGGTCGCGAAGCTGACCGGCAGCGAGTTGCTCTACGATAAGCTGAACATAAAGCCATTCGTGATGGAGAGGTTGACCCCATTGCTATATGATTTGGGGGCGGACCCGGAGCGGATCGGGGCGCTCTCGAAGGAATCCGGGCAATACCGCCGGGACCTCTACAAAAGGATCGATTCGATATGCCGCGAGCTCGGGATCAAGGCCAAGCCCGCGTTCGAAAACCCTAAGGGATGAAGCGCTTGCCCAGCATCCGGATAAGGCCCGTGGGCGTCGTGAAGGCGCTCGGGGAGGACGGGTTATCGAGGATAGAGGTGTTCGAAAAATACGAACCGGCCCTATTGGGTGTGGAGGGCTTCTCCCATCTATGGATATTGTATTGGATGCATGAGCTCCCCAGGGGCGAGAGGGGCCTCCTCAGGGTCCATCCAAGGGGGAGGCTCGATCTGCCCTTGGTAGGGGTCTTCGCCTCCAGGTCGAGGGCGCGGCCCAATCCGATAGGCCTGACATTGGTCGAGCTGGTTGAGCGATCCGGGAGGGGGTTGGTGGTGAAGGGCCTCGATGCATTGGATGGGACGCCTGTGATCGATATAAAACCCTACGTCCCCCGCTCCGATCGGGCCTTGGGCGCGAGGGCCCCGAGCTGGGTGAGGAGGCTGAGCGCGGGACGGCGCTAGGGGCGGATGGCCATTAGGTTTTTTAATATCCACCCGACCCAAAATTGCTCTTCAAACCTCCGTGAGTATTG
This sequence comes from Bathyarchaeia archaeon, assembly GCA_038847005.1. GTDB lineage: Archaea > Thermoproteota > Bathyarchaeia > 40CM-2-53-6 > CALIRQ01 > CALIRQ01. The sequence continues at coordinate 2,837 of JAWCOP010000155.1, forward strand.
AAGGGGTTCCGCGAGCGATGGCCAGCACCATTCGGGAAGGCGGATTCGGTGAATGGCATTGAGCGCGCAAAAGGTCATCAAGATGCCCAAATGCTCCTGTTGCGCTAGGAACATACTCCCTGGGGAA
>JAWCOP010000156.1:0-2953 GCA_038847005.1 Bathyarchaeia archaeon
TAGGGATTTCAAAACAGCCAAGGCGATCCAAAGCCTAAGCGAGGCCGCTAGGATAATGGTGGAGGGCGGCGTCGATCATCTGCCCATAGTCGACGACCTCGGGAGGCTCGAGGGGATCATAACCTCGTGGGATATAGCTAAGGCCTTGGCCAAGGGTGAGCGTGAGCTTGGGAGGGTGATGACTAGGGATGTGAAGACGGCGATGGAGGATGAGCCGATAGAGGCGGTTGCGAAGAGGTTCTCAAAATTCGGGATATCCGGCATGCCGGTCGTCGATCCGAGGGGCCTGGTGGTTGGCCTGATAACCACCGACGATCTCGCTAGGCTCGTGAAGGGGGGAGATTCCGAATGAAGCTGAGGCTGACGTATACGCCGGAGAACGTGGGGGAGCCGATACTCTCCAAGCTGATCTTGGCCAAGGGCTTGGAGGTCAACATAATAGAGGCGAAGATCTCCGGGGATAGGGGGACGATGATCGTGGATGTCCCAGCCCAAGGGGATGAGCTTGAAGGAGTCCTGAAGTTCCTGAGGGATAGGGGCGTTAAGGTGGAGAGGATCGCTCCGGCCATCGAATTGGATGAGGAGAGATGCATCTATTGCGGCGCCTGCGTTTCCCCATGCCCCGTCCAAGCCATAAAGATGGAGGGTTGGAGGAATATACGGATAGACCAGGATAGATGCGTGCGATGCCTGATATGCGTGAACGCCTGCCCCGTGAGGGCCATAGGGGCCATCTAAGCCCTGCCGAGCTACCCCGGAGCCCCCTCAGGATCCGGAGGGTCGTGGGGGAGTCAAAGCTCTTCCTGATCAGCGACTCCCCGCTCGGCATAGGATCCGCCTTGGCCTCCGTCATCGAGAACAGGGCCCTCCTGAGGGCCTATTTGAGGTCGAGGCCCGCATTCTTGGAATCTCTCGATCCGCTCGATATCGAGGGCCCCGCGCCCAAGGTGGTCGCGATCGCGATCCGCGCCGCTAGGGCGGCGGGCGTGGGGCCGATGGCGGCCGCTCCGGGCGCCCTGGCCGATCTGGCCCTCGAGGAGATGCTCAAGCGCGATGGATTGGTCAATGTGGTCGAGAACGGCGGGGAGGTGGCCGCGAACTCCATCGCCCCATTAGTGGTCGGCCTTTACGAGGGCTCGGGGGATGCCAGCTCCGGGATAGGCTTTAGGTTCCACCCGGATGAGTTCCCGATCGGCGTGGCGACAAGCTCCGCAACGATCAGCCACGCCCTGAGCTTCGGCCAAGCCGACGCCGTTATGGTCGTCGCCGACTCGGCCGCGCTCGCGGACGCGGCCGCCACGGCCATATGCAACGAGGTGAGGGGGGCCAGCCCCGAGGAGGCAATCGAAAGGGGGCTGGGGTTCTCTCGATCGATCTGGGGTTTGAGGTTCGTTGGCATATTCATGGGCGACCACGTCGGGTTCCGAGGGGATCCCCCGGAGCTCGTTCGCATCAAAGGGGACCTTTGGAAGGTCTTGGAATCCGGGCTCGATGAGGCCTTCGGGGATATAAAAGCCCATATGATCGGAATCGAACGAACTCTTAAATTCCTCCCCGCGATAGAGGCGCCATAGGGTGGAAGCGCATGGGGGAAGCCTATGGGGATGAGGAGATAGAGGAAATATTGCATTCGAGGCGAAAGGACCTTCGGGCGATCATAGATGAGCTGGAGGATGAGGTGGGATCCATGCCCCTCATCGCCATGGTGGCGTTCTTCGCGCTGGGCCTGAGCCTCGGGCTCGCGATATCCAGAAAATGACCCGACCCCTCGGTGGGATTCGATGTGGTCAAAACCAGCGGGTTCGTATCGGGCCTAATCGGGAGGCTGGGAGCAAAGGCTAGGGCGCTCCTAATCCTGAGGCGTAAGGTCGAGGAGGGCTTCTCCAGCGAGATAGAGCTCTTCAGGGGGTTCGTCGGCCGCTATCCCTTCCTGAGCGTCGGGGTTTCGCTGCTCGCCGGCCTATTGATCGGGGCCATTTTAAGCGCTAGGATCTCGCAGTTCATTCTCATATCCCTAATTGGCGGCTTCCCGCTGGCCATAGTCTACGGCAATTCGCTCGGGATCCCGGCCGAGGCCTCATGCGCCTCAGTCGTTTTGTTGCATTGCTTCATGCTTTATGCAGCCTTGAGGATCCTCTCCTCGCTTAGCGGGTACTCTAGGCTAGCGCCGTACCTCTCGGCCACTATGGAGAGATATAAATCCAGCCTCGCCCCATTCTCGAGGCGCGCCGATGGATTGCGGGCGATCGGGGTGATGGCCATGAGCTCTTTCCTAATAGGTTGGTGGCTTTCCGCCGTGTTGGCATTCCTGCTGGGCATCAGCGCCCGGGCGGCCCTAAGGGGCGCGGCCATGGGGTTAATGGCAGCCGCCGCAGTTTCGCTGGCCCTCTACAAGGGCCTCATCATGGCGATACCGGATGCTTGGATAGTTGGCGCGATCTTCTTGACCATATTCTTCATTTCGACGGCGATCCTCAGGAGGATCGCCTCACAAAGCCGGTAAGTTTTATTAGACCACCGCCGCAACCCTCGGTGGGTGCCCGAATGTCGAAAGAGGGGGGAAAGGAGATATTGTCGGAGGAGTTGAGAAGGGAGATAAAGGATAGGATCGAAAAGGGCCTCGAGGACCTGAGGAAGAGGTTCGAGGAGCTCAGGGAGAGGAGGAAGGAGCTGATCGAGGATAAGGCGCTCATGGCCATCGGGATCGCCTTCTTGGTGGGGTTCGCCTTGGGCGCCATATTATCGAGATCTAAGGAGTAAGAGGTAGTTGGCGAGGGGCATATTCTCAACCATAATCGATAGGCTCATGGAATCGGTCCTCATGGAGGCCCAGAGGGCCGTTGGGGAGTGGGTCAGGAGGAGCTTCTCCGGGATACTGAGGGCGCTGTTCCTTGGGATCTTCGGCGCATTAATCCTAGCGCTCGGGATCGCCTTCATTTGCGTGGGCATGGCC
>JAWCOP010000157.1:0-2945 GCA_038847005.1 Bathyarchaeia archaeon
CACCTCCGCCGCCCCCGCCACCGCCGCCCCCCTCCTCGCGCAGGAGGCTCGTCGGGGGATACCTGATGCCCACCGATGGGCTCGCCGTGCTGGCGCCCTACTTGGCCCTGATAGGCTCGACCTTCGCTGTGGTATTGGCCGTGACCGCCATTAGGCGGAGGCGCAAGGCCTCCCGCCGCATCCCATAGGGAGGCCATGGATGGCCGGGCGCAAGGGGCGTTCGATGCCCAAGAGGCTCGGGGTTAAGCCCCTCAGGCTAATCGGCTTCATGGCCATAGGCCTGTTCTTCGCCTCGATCCTATACTTAGCCTTCGCTCCCCAGCCAATCCCCAAGGGCGCCCGAGGGGGCGCGACCGAATCCGTTTCTCGGAGGGCGGCCATAATCGATCAATTGGGCCTGCGATACCCGAACAAAGCGTTCGTTGAGGGGGCCAAAGGGATCCTGACCGGTGCCGGGTTACGGGTCGATGTCTATCCGCCGGAGGCCGTCACCGTGGACCTCTACAAGGCCATTTCAACGAGGGGCTATCGATTAATCGTCTTCCGCGTTCACATGGGCGTTAACGATGAAGCCATCGATAAGCCCGTCGGCCTATTAACCAGCGAGCCACATAGCCAGTTCAAATATCAGGTCGAGCAGCTGAGGAATTGGGTCGCATCGGCCAAGGCCTATGGGACCGAGGAGGTTTTGTTCGCCGTATCCCCAAAGTTCATCGGGGAGGCATCGATCCTGGATTATCCGGGCGCGATCGTAATCCCGCGATCGTAATCCTTTCGGGATGCTTTGGATTGTATAGCCGAGCCTTGCCCGAGGCATTCCTGGCGAGGGGGGCATCGATCGTCTTCGGCTGGGATGGGCCCGTGGGCGTGGATTACGTGGATGGGGCGACCCTGAGCCTTCTGAGGCATTTGTTCTCGGAGGGGATGGATGCCGAGAGGGCCGTCGAGGCGGTGATGCGGGATGTTGGCCCGGATCCGGATTGCGGGAGCCGGCTCGGATATTATCGCAGGGGGGTTCGCGAGATCTTCGGCCCGAGATTAGCGGGCGAGATTAGGCCAAGCTCCCCCGTGGTCTTGGGCCTTCCCCCCTAAGCGGAGGCCCCCACCCCCCGTCCATTATCCAAGGAAATCGCGATTTGCCTAAAATATGAATATTGGTAAAGCGTAATTTACCAATAATGGAAGGTGCCGAGTCGACTCCTTGACCTCGAGGGATGAGGTCAGAATGGTTCTGAAGGTATCCAAAATCTTGTTTGGAAAAGGTCGTCCTGCTGGGGGATGGTTGAGGCCATCGAGAAAGGCCCCTTTCGATATATCCAGTTTATTTAACGGAGAAATTATTGGAGAGGATTTGAGGGGGCTCGAATCCCCGATGCGTTTCAGCGCCCGGCCCTGAGGGCCCCCTCCCGCTCGCGGCAGCCCTTTAGATAGCCCTCGGCGGCCGAGGCCAAGAAGTTGGTCACGCCCGTGCAAAGGTATTGGAAGCCGACCCTTCGCCAGCGCTCGTAGGCAGCCGGGTCCCTGGCTATCGTGCCCGCGGCCTTCCCAGCGGCGATCGCCATCCTCCCAACGCGCTCTATCGTGGCCACGACGTCGGGATGGGAGGGCTGGCCGGGGTAGCCCATCGAGGACGAAAGGTCCGTTGGGCCGATGAATATGGCGTCTATGCCCTCGACCTTGACTATATCGGCGGCGTTCCTGACGGCATCGACCGTTTCCACTTGGACTATCACCAACGTCTCCTCGTTCGCCATCTTGACGTAATCCCCCAAGGGCCGGCCGATCCCATAGCCCCCCGCCCTAACGGCAGCCAGGCCCCGGCGCCCCATCGGCGGGTACTTCGCCGACCTCACGACGGCCTCCGCCTCCGCCACGGAGTTGACCAAGGGGATCTGGATGCCCATCGCCCCCGCATCCAGATAGCGCAATATATTCTGCTGCAAGTTCAGGGCTATTCGCACCAAGGGCGTTATGCCGACGGCCTCGGCGGCCCGCACCATATGCTCCACCGTTTCCAGATCCGGTATCCCATGCTCGGCGTCTATGATCGCGAAGTCGAAGCCCAATAGGCCCAGTATCTCGACGGCCGCCGGGGATGGTATATTGCAAAAGGCCCCGATGACCGCCTCCCCGCTTCGGAGCTTCTCCTTGACCGGGTTCTTACGCATCAATGCGCCTTCCACCGCCAAACCCAAGCCCGGCTTTGGATTGCCTCCTTACGGCCCTTTGGCCCTTTTAGCCTTATCCCCTTTCGCTGGGGTCACCGGCATGGCTGGCGATCCGGCCATCAAACGTACGCGGGCCCATCGATGCCCGGATGATCCTCGACGAAGGCCTCGTCGATCTCTATGCCGAGCCCGGGCCCCTCGGGCGGCTCCAAGAAGCCATCGATGGCCCTTATGGGGTTCTTCAGGAGGCCCGCCATCAACGGGTTATCCCCCGGGGGCTCGTATTCGGCGATCAGGGCGTTTGGAACGCTGACGAGGAGGTGGAGCGCCGCCGCCATACCAACGCCGGAGGGGTATATATGGGGCGCGAGGGATATGCCCCAAGCGTCCGCCATCGCGGCTATCTTCCTCAGCTCGGTCAACCCTCCCGATTTCGTCACATCGGGCTGGGCTATGTCTATTAGGCCCAATTGGATGAGGGGCTGGAGGCCGAATCGGGTGAAGTGGTTCTCCCCGGCCGCGATCGGGATCCTCGCCCTCTTGGCCAAGGCCCTATATGGGGCGAGCCTATCGGAGGGGAAGGGCTCCTCCAGCCAGGCTATGCCCAGCCCGGCCAGTCGATCGGCCAGCCTGATCGCCTCCTTCGCCGACGAATAGCGCGAATTGGCATCGACCATCAGATCCACCTTATCCCCGAGCCCCTCCCTCGCGGCTCTGACCAGCTCGACGTCCTCCTCGACCCCGCGCCCGATCCTGAGCTTCAGGGCCGTGAACCCC
>JAWCOP010000158.1:0-2915 GCA_038847005.1 Bathyarchaeia archaeon
CTTGCCCTTGGAAAGCTTTTATTATAAAGCCAAGAATTGGCCCCGATGCCAGTTGTTGGGCTATGGGGGCGAATATTTCGAGATAGTCGAGATAAACGCCATGGAGGTCCTGGACTCGAGGGGCAATCCCACGCTCATGGTTGAGGTATTGACTCGCGGTGGAGGCCTAGGCAGGGCGCTCGTCCCCTCGGGGGCCTCGAGGGGGGCCCATGAGGCCGTGGAGCTGAGGGATGGCGATCCGGCTAGGTTCCGGGGCAAGGGCGTCCTGAGGGCCGTGGAGAACGTCAATAGGAAGATAGCCCCGGCCATAAGGGGGATGAACTCCTCCCTCCAAAGGGCCGTAGACATGAAGATGATCGAGTTGGATGGGACCGAGGATAAATCCAACTTGGGGGCCAACGCCATTTTGGGCGTTTCGTTGGCCGTCGCCAAGGCCGCGGCCGATACGAGGGGCGTGCCCCTATACGAATACTTGGGCGGGATCTCGGCCAGGACCCTGCCGGTGCCCTTGATGAACCTGATAAATGGCGGCAAGCACGCTGGGAACGAGCTCTCGTTCCAAGAGTTCATGATAGCCCCCATAGGGTTCAAAAGGTTCTCCGATGCCCTCAGGGCCGGTTGTGAGATCTACATGGCCCTCAGGGACCTCCTGAGGAAGAAGCATGGACCGAGCTCCATAAACGTGGGGGACGAGGGCGGATTCGCGCCGAACCTCAAGAGCGCTAGGGAGGCCTTGGACGCGCTCCTCGAGGCCATAGAGGCGGCAGGGATGAGGGCGGGCAGGGACGTGGCCCTCGCCCTGGACCCCGCCGCCTCCTCGTTCTACGACAGGGCCTCCGGCATGTACGCGGTCGATGGCGAGCTAATGGATGGAGAGGGGCTCATATCCCTCTACGAGGACCTCGTCAGGGAATATCCTATCTTCTCGATCGAGGATCCCCTCCATGAGGAGGATTTCGAGGGGTTCTCCTCCTTGACCAAGAGGCTTAGGTACGTCCAGATAGTCGGCGACGATCTATTCGTCACCAATAGGGAGAGGCTCAGGAGGGGCGCTGAGATCGGCGCGGCCAACGCTATCCTGATAAAGGTGAACCAAATAGGGACCCTTTCCGAGACGATCGACGTCGTATCGGATGCGAACGCGTTCGGATATAAGTGCGTGATCAGCCACCGCTCCGGGGAAACCGAGGATACGACCATATCCGATCTGGCGGTCGGGCTGGGCGCCGGCCAAATAAAGGCGGGGGCTCCGGCTAGGGGCGAGAGGACGGCGAAGTACAACAGGTTGCTGGAGATAGAGCGATATCTATCGGAATCCGATTCGCCGCAATACTATGGCGCTAGGCTCGTCCCAAGAAGGGCCTGAAAATTGGCCGCCGAGGGATCTCGATCCCCTCGAGCCCTGATCCATCCCTAACCAATCGGGGGCCCTTGGGCCATGGATCGCCGATCCGCCGAGCGTTGGGCCGCCATGGAGATATACGATAGGTTGGAGGCCGAGATGGAGGGGAGGGGATTGGGGGCGGTGATCGCATAGGGCGAATCCTGCTCCAACCCGAACTTCTGCTACTTAGCCAGGGTGTCGGTGCCCAGGGGCGGCCTATTCTTCAAGGCCTTGAATAGCGATCCGATTTTGGTCGTTAGCCAAGTGGATTACGGCGTGGCCTCGAGGGGATTCCCAGGGAACGTCATGGCGTTTTCGGAGCTGATCGGCCCGGAGCCGCCCCGGAGCGCCGCCGATGCTATCGCGCTATCGATCGAGGGGCTCCTCAAGCGCCATGGGGTTTCCGGGGGTGTGGCGATCTACGCCAGGGAGGATTTCTCCGCCTCCCTGAGGATCTGGGAGGGGTTGAGCGGGAAGGGCTTCAAGGTGGTCATGGAGCAATACCCATCCCTGCTGGATTCCCTTAGGGAGCTAAAGGCGCGGGGGGAGCGCAGGAGGATCTCGGAGCTCGGGCGCTACGTCGCCGAGGTATTCGAATCCATTTACGAGCTCCTCGGGGAATGCCGGATCAAGGGCGGCTTGCTGCATCATAAGGGCAAGCCCCTAAGGGTCGGGGATTTGAAATCCTTAGCGATGGCCGAATTGGCGGAGAGGGACCTGGTGCCATCGGAGGGGCTCATAATCTCCGCCGGGAGGCGATCCTCCGATCCGCATTACCCGGGCTCCAAGGGGGATCCGATCAGGAGCGGCGATCCCATAGTGATGGACCTCTTCCCTAGGGGCGGGGATTGCTATTTCTATGACATGACGAGGACCGCGCTCGTTGGCAGATCGGCGGCGATCGAGAGGATGCACTCCCTCGTCGTCGAGGCCCAAGGCTTGGCAAGGGATCTCATAGGGAATGGCGGGACCGCCAGCGAGGCGATGGACTCCGTATGCGAGTTCTTCGAAAGGAACGGCTTCGAAACCGCGAGGAAGCGCGCCGAGGGCATAGCGATCCCCAAGAGGGGCTTCATCCACTCCTTGGGGCATGGGGTTGGCCTCTCGATCGGGGAAAGGCCTTTCCTGCGCCGCGGGGAGGATTACGCCCTCAGGGATGGGCACGTATTCACGATAGAGCCGGGGCTATACGACCCGAAGCTCGGTGGGGTGAGGGTCGAGGACGTATTCCTCTTCGAGAATGGGAAGGCCAAGGCCGCGACCGGGAAGCTCTTCCCCCAAGAGCTCTTGCGGATCTCATAGGCCCCACCCCCAAGCGATGGAGGCCTCGAGCCGGATCGGCGCTTAACCCGAAAGCCTCTTAAAACCGGCCCCGCTGGATTTGTCGGGTGGGAAGCGAAAGGGATCTGGGGAGGTGTAGAAGGTGAGCGGGGAGTTAGCGATAAGGGTCCAAAGGATAGAGCCCCCGGAGGGTTGCAATATCATCCTTGGGCAATCCCACTTCATAAAGACCGTGGAGGATCTCTATGAG
>JAWCOP010000159.1:0-2913 GCA_038847005.1 Bathyarchaeia archaeon
TTGCGAAATCGATCCCTGTTCCTGAAGACCTCCTCCACGAGGACGTCGGTCCTCAGGACCCCGCCCTCCAGCTCGGGCTCGAGCCCCAAGACGTCCCTCCCCTTGGAGGCCGCCGCCTCGAGCTTCATGGCCGGCTCCCCCTCATAGGTCCTCTCCCAGCAAATATCCAGCAGCACGGCGATCGCATCCAAGATCCTCCCGAGGCTGGTAGTCTTGATGGTCCCCCTCTTGGCTTGGGAGATTATCGCCTCCGCCTCCTTGGGGCCATGGGGGAGCCTCCAAGCCCTTTCGAAGAGCCATTCCTCCACGTCCCCCCTGCCGAGCAGCGCCCCCACCGCGACCCTTATGGGATATCTGGCCGCGAGGTCCCCTCCAGGGAGCGGGTGCTCTTGGAGGTGCCCAACCCTTTCGATCCTCTCGCCGTCGCAGCAGAAGACCTCTCCCCCCCAAGCCTGCCCATCCAACCCATAGCCATAGCCATCGCAAACTATGCCGATAGCCTCCTCCAAGCCGTTCTCCTCCATCAGGGCCAATAGATGGGCATGGTGATGTTGAACCCTGACGACCTCGATCCCGAGCTCCTCCCCGAGCCTCTCCGCCAAGGCGGTCGTATGGAAGGAGGGGTGGAGGTCGCAGCCTATGGCGCGCGGCTCGGCCCCCGTCAGCATCAACAAATGCTCCGTCGCATCCCTCAGGAAGTTTATCGAATCCGGGGATTCCACGTCCCCTATGTATTGCGAGGGATATGCCGAGCTTCCCTTCAAAACGCATGAGCTGACATTGGATTCTGCCCCGATGCCTATCGAATGATGGTCGAAGCGATGTGATAGGGCTATCGGGAGGGGGACGAAGCCCCTCGACCTCCTTATGAATACCGGGGCGGCCCCATGTACCCTGACGACGGAGTCATCGCATCTATGGAGTATCTCTCGGTTATGGATCAAGAAATAATCAACTATCTCCCGGAGCCTTTCGAGCGCCTCCCCATCGTCCTTGATTATCGGTTCCCCGGGGAAGTTAGCGCTGGTCATAACGAAGGCGGGCTCCTCGACGCCATCGAAGAGCATCGAATGCAACCCGGTGTAGGGCAACATGACGCCAATGTTATGGAGGCCGGGGGATATCAGCTCCGAGAGATAGAAATCGTCGCGCTTCTTGAGGAGCACTATCGGCCTAGAATAGGATGTCAAGAGCGACTCCTCGGCCTCGCTTACGAATGCGAATGTCCTCACGGTTTCCAGATCCCGCGCCATTATCGCGAATGGCTTCTGCCTCCTATGCTTGAACCTCCTAGCCCTCGCGATGGCATCCGATCTCAGGGTCGATATGGCTATGTGATAGCCCCCTATGCCCTTTATCGCTATTATGGCGCCCCCCTCCAGCAACTTCCCGGCCGCCCTTATCGGATCTCCTCCCCCAAACTTCGCGCCGTTCCTATCGTACAGGGATACCGCTGGGCCGCAGGCTGCGCAAGCGATCGTCTGGGCGTGGAACCTCCTGTCCAAGGGGTCCGAGTATTCCTTGGCGCAGGATTCGCAGAGATCGAACTCATTCATCGTCGTATTGCCCCTATCGTAGGGCGGCCTCTCGATTATGGTGAACCTAGGCCCGCAGTTCGTACAGGTTATGAAGAAGTAATCGAACCTCCTGTTCCCGCGATCCCTAAGCTCGGCGAGGCATTCATCGCATATGGATATATCGGGCGGTATTATCGAGCCGGGCGATTCCCTCCGCTCATCGCTAGTTAGTATGAAGAAATCCCCGAACCCGCGGTCGGCGGGGATCTCCTCCACCAACAGGCTCTCTATCTTGGACATCGGAGGCGGCCCATTGCGGAGGTCCGAAAGGAGGCCCTCTATACCCACGGGCTCCCCCTCCGCGACTATCTCGACCCCCGCGTCGCCGGTATTTCGGACGAATCCCCTCAGGCCGCGCCCCTTGGCGACCCTGTAGACGAACGGCCTGAATCCCACACCTTGGACCACTCCCCCGACCCTTATCCTGACCCTCAAGGTCGCAATTCACCCCTTGGAGGGGCCCAAGAGTGGGCCCATGGCTCCTTTGGGGCTCGGCTCTGGTTTCATCGGACATGGGTTTCCCAATACCAGCTCTCGTCATCGCCCCGGGGGCTAAAAGTTTTTATTGGCTACGATGAACCCGCTTATAAAAATTGACCGAAGCCGAGCGATGTCCAAGGTCATATCCTTGGCCCCATACGGCTTGAGGTCGAGGAGCCAAAGGATAGCGGAATTTCTCAGGGCCTTCCGGGAGGGGCCAATATTATTCGACCTAGCCGAGGATTTCGAGGGATTTTTGAGGGATTACATAAGGGGGGAGATCTCGGAGGCCGAGCTTTGGGACGGCTATAGGATGTTGACCGGCGCCCAAGAGGCATTCGTAAGGGCCTCGATGAGGGCCGTGGAGCCCATAATAAGGGCGCTGAGGGGATTCAGGGAGCGGGCCGCGCAGGTCCATTGTTATCAAAGCCTCAACTCCGTCGTCGAATCTTATAGGGTCGCCGAGAGGATAGTCCTCCTCCAGCTCAGGTCCAAGGTCCGCGGCAAGGTGGATGTGGGCGAATGGAGGAGGGCCCTATTGGCCGAAGCGAAGTGCGCCGAGAGGTTTTGGGGCGAGGTCCTCGACGCCATTGCGGAGAAGGTCAAGGGGCATCGCTTGAGCGCCATGCTGTACGATGGCGACCTCGGGGAGCTGAAGCGCGGGCTTGAGCGGGAAGGGGTATCGTTGGAGGCGCTCCCGTTGGGAAGGTATTGGAGGACCCCCTTGGACGTCCTCAGGGCCATGATTAGGAGGGAGGAGGTGGGGGATGAGGAGATCGAGCTGTGCGTTAGGAGGCATATGGATTATTTGAACTTGGTCATGAGATCGGAGGACTTGGATGAGGCCCACGATAGG
>JAWCOP010000160.1:0-2903 GCA_038847005.1 Bathyarchaeia archaeon
CGGCAAGAGGTTGGACGGGAGGGGCTTGTTGGACCATAGGGGGTTCGATATAAGGGCGGGGATCATAGAGAAGGCCAATGGCTCGGCCCACGTCAGCCTCGGGAAGACGAAGGTCATGGTGGGCGTAAAGGTCGAGGTCGGGGAACCGTTCCCCGATGTCCCCGAGCAGGGCGTCCTGACCGTCAACGCGGAGCTCGTCCCGATGGCGTATCCCCTCTTCGAGCCGGGCCCCCCGGATGAGAACTCCATAGAGCTGGCCAGGGTGGTCGATAGGGGGATAAGGGAATCGAAGATGGTGGACCTGAAGAAGCTCTGCATAATCCCGAACGAGAAGGCCTTCGTCGTCTTCGTGGATATATACGTCTTGGATCACGACGGCAACCTGATCGACGCCTCGGCCGCGGCCGCCGCTGCGGCGTTGTTGAGCGCGAGGATAAACAAGTTCGAGGTTAGGGATGGGGAGGTCTCCGTCCTGCCCGAAACGATGCCCCTGCCGATATCGAACATACCCGTCACGATGACGTTCGCGAAGATCGGCGGCCCCATAGTCCTGGATCCGTCCTTGGAGGAGGAGCAGGTCATGTCCTCGAGGCTGACGGTGACGGTGGATAAGGAAGGCCGGCTCTGCGCCCTTCAAAAGGGGGGCATGGGCCATATGACGATCCAAGACGTGAGGGAATGCGTTAGGTTGGCGATCGAGAGGGCCCCGCAGCTCAGGGGGTCCATATTGGGGGCGATAGGATATGGGAAGGACTAAGAAGGTCGGCCCCTCCGGAAGCCTCGGGCCCAGATACGGGACCTCGGTGAGGAAGAGGTACGCCGCTATATTGAGGGAGGTCAAGGGAAGGAGGGCCTGCCCGATATGCGCCCATGCGAAGGTGAAAAGGCTCAGCGTTGGGATATGGGCCTGCGGGAAATGCGGCCATACCTTCGCCGGGGGCGCGTATTCCCCGATCACGAAGCTCGGGAGCATAGCCAGGAGGGCGGCGCTGGCATCGTCCTCCCGCGAGGAGATCGAGAGCGAGCTCATCGGGCCGATCAGATCCGTGAGCGAATTGATCGCGGACCTCGGATCGCCGAAGAGGGGGTCCAAGGCCTAAGGCGGATCCGAACGGCGGCTTTCGAGGGCCAACCGTGCTCCTGATATCCACAAGCAGGAGGCCCACGAGGCGAATCCTCAGCTTCGCCAAGGACCTGAGAAATTCCATACCGAACTCCGTTAAGCTCCAAAGGGGGAAGAGGGGACTCGGGGATCTGCTCGATGCCGCCTTGGAGGCGGGCTGCGATCGGGTATTGCTCATAACCAGGTGGAAGGGGTCCCCGGGGAAGATATGGATGATGGAGGCCGAGGGGGGAGCGTTCAGGCCGGTCCCGCCCCTGATCTACCTAAGGGGCATAAAGCTCAGGAGGGAGTTCGGCGTCGAGGGCCGGTTCGTTGCTTCCGCGATCACATTGGGCCCGGTTAAGCGGGAGGGCGTGGAGCTGGCGAGGTCCCTCTCCCGATTCCTGCGCATGCCCGTTCTGGGGGATTCGAGGGATGCGAGGGGGGAGGGGGCGTCGATCCATATCTCCGAGGATCGGGCCGGAGCGCTCAGGGTTTCGGTCACGAGCCCCGGGGGGGCGAGGGAGGTCGGCCCCGCGTTCACGATAAGGCACCTCATATGGGAGCTCGAGGGCCATGGGGAGGGATTCGAAGAACCTCGCGAGGATAATCCTCAAGTTCGGATCTAGGCGGATGGCGAACGCCGTATTCAGCGCCCTCGAGCCGGAGGCGAAGGCGGCGCCGACCGGCAGATCCGGGGTCGGGATCTCGAGGAGGGGGAACGCGGTGGAGATATCGATCCTCTCGAGGGATTTCAGCTCCATGAGGGCCGCCGTCAATACATATCTCAGGCTAGCCTCGGCCTGCCAAGGGGCCCTCGAGGCCTTGGAGGGGTTGAGGGGAGGGCCCGGGCCATCCTTGCGCATGGCTCGAAGAGATCGACCGAGGGCTCCCCGACCATAACTTAAATAGAATCCGCCCAACCCCCATACGGGTTAATAAGGTGTTGGCGGGTTGAGCCAAGAACGCGAGATCCCTCCCCAACTCAGGGAGCAGTTGATCAGGTTCCAACAGCTCCAACAAACCCTCCAAGCGATCGTATCCCAAAAGCAGCAACTCGAGCTGGAATCGATAGAGGTGGATAGGGCGATCTCGGAGCTGGATAAGGTGGGCGATGAGGCGCCGGTCTACAAGAACGTCGGCGCGATACTAATGAGGGCCGATAAGGGGAGCCTCCTCAGCGAGCTGAGGGAGCGGAAGGAGCTGATATCCACCAGGATCACCGTATTGGGGAAGCAGGAGGCCAGGACCAGGGAGAGGTTGAAGGAGCTTCAGGATAAGCTCCAGGAGAGGTTGAAGCCCCAGGCCTGAGGCGGGCCGCGAGAGGCCCGGGACCCCCTCGAGCGGATGGCGTTGCAGAGCTTCCCGAAGCTTAGGAAGGCCCTGAGGGGTCATAGGCGATTCCTGATACTGTGCCATCCCAACGCCGACCCCGATGCCGTTTGCTCGGCGATCGTATTGAGGAACCTCATAAGGCGGATGAGGAGGGGGGCCGATGTGGAGATGGCCGCCCCAGAGGGCATAAGCTCCATCTCGAAGGGGATCGCCTCCAAATTCGGGCAGGAGTTCTCGGAGGAGCCGGACCTCTCCAAGGCCGAATCCTTCTTCGCGCTCGATCTGAGCAATATATCGCAGCTGGGGGCTTGGGGGGATGAGATCTTGGGCTCCGGGAAGCCCTTGATCCTGATGGACCATCACGCCCCGGATAGCCGGACCAAGGGTGGCGCGTATTTGGCGATAGTGGATGAATCAGCCTCCTCGACCTGCGAGATCCTATATAGGGTCATGAGGGGGTTGAGGG
>JAWCOP010000161.1:0-2902 GCA_038847005.1 Bathyarchaeia archaeon
CACGACATCTACTCCATCGAGGATCTGGCCCAGCTCGTCTTCGACCTGAAGCAGGTCAACCCGCAGGCGGCGGTGTCGGTGAAGCTCGTCAGCGAGGCGGGGGTGGGCCTGGTGGCCGCCGGCTGCGTCAAGGCCCTGGCCGACGTGGTGCACATCGCCGGCGCCGACGGCGGCACCGGCGCCAGCCCCCTCTCCTCCATCAAGAACGCCGGCGCCCCCTGGGAGCTGGGCCTGGCCGAGACCCAGCAGGCCCTCGTCGCCAACGGCCTGCGGGGCCGGGTCAGGCTGCGGGTGGACGGAGGGATCAAGACCGGCCGGGACGTGGTGGTGGCCGCCCTCCTCGGCGCCGACGAGGTCAGCTTCGGCACGGCCGTGCTCCTCGCCGCCGGCTGCCTGATGGTGCGCAGCTGCCACCTGGACACCTGCCCGGTGGGCATCGCCAGCCAGCGTCCCGAGCTGCGGGCCAAGTTCGATGCCACCCCCGAGCAGATCGAGGCCTACCTGCTGTACGTGGCCGAGGAGGCTCGCCGGCTCTTGGCCGAGCTCGGCTTCCGCGCCTTCGAGGAGGCGGTGGGGCAGGTGGAGTGCCTGCGCCCCCGCCCGGTGGAGGGGCGCGCTGCCTGCCTCGACCTGGCTCCTCTCCTTTCCCCGCCGGGGAACGGGCCGCGGCGGTGGGTCGGCGAGGCGCCGCTTGCGGCCACCGGGGGTGAGCTGGGCGAGCGGCTGGCCGAGGAGGCGCTCCCGGCTCTCGAGGGGCCGACCCTGGTGGAGCCGAGCTACCGGATCTGCACCGACGACCGCGCGGTGGGAGCCCGCCTGGGAGGCCTGATCGGGCGCCGGCTCGGCTCCGGCCCTCCCCCAAATCCCCGGCCGCTTGCGACAAACCTTATAGGCCCGATGATCCGCTTATGGATCCCGGCGATTTGGCTTGCCGACCGTGATAATCGAGCTCTTGGAGGGCCGCACGGAGGCCCAAAAGGCGGAACTCGCCAAGGCGATAACGGATGCGATGGTTCGCATACTCGGCGTGCGGCCGGAGGCCGTGAACGTAATCTACCACGATTTGCCGAGGCATAACATAGCGAGCGCCGGCGTCCTCTTCAGCAAGCGGTGAGCGCCTTGGGGCCCCGCCCAAGGGGGACCTTGGTTCTCACCGAGGGCGAGGTCAGGGGCCTCCTCCGCATGGAGGAGGTCATGGAGGCGGTGGAGCTGGCGTTCAGGGAGAAGGGCCTCGGCAGGGCCCAAATGCCGGCGAAGCTCTACCTCTTCTACGAAAGGCATGGAGGGGATCTGAGGACCATGCCCTCTTACCTGGAGGCCTTGGATATATCGGCCGTTAAGGTCGTTAACGCCCATCCGGATAACCGAACCAAGCGCGGCCTCCCGACGGTCATGGCGATCATAATCCTGATCGAGCCGGAGAGCGGATTCCCGCTGGCGGTGATGGGGGGCACGGCCATAACGGCCTTCAGAACCGGAGCGGCTGGCGGGATAGCGGCCAAATACTTGGCCAAGCGGGGCCCTCATACGATCGCGCTAGTCGGGGCAGGGGCCCAAGCTAGGACCCAGCTCTTGGCCCTTTTGGCCCTTTACGGCCGCCTCGGCGAGGTCAGGATCTGGGGCTGGCCCGCGGATACGAGGGATGCCTTCTTGGCCGAGATGGGGCCGCTTTGCGAGGGGCGGGCGGAGTTGACGCCAGCCGATGACTTAAGGCGGGCTGTTGAAAACGCCGATATAATAGTGACTGCCACCCCCTCTAGGAAGCCGCTGGTGGCCGATGGATGGGTATCTGAGGGCGCCCACATCAACTGCATAGGGGCCGATGCCCCCGGAAAGCAGGAGCTGGATCCAGCCATATTGAGGCGCGCGAGGATAGTCGTGGACGATTGGGAGCAAGCCTCCCACAGCGGGGAGATCAACGTCCCGATATCGAAGGGCCTCTTGGGCAAGGGGGACGTTTGGGCGGAGCTCGGCGAGGTCGTGGCCGGCCTAAAGCCGGGGAGGGAATCGGATCGGGAGGTGACGGTCTTCGTTTCCACCGGGCTGGCCATCCAGGATGCGGTGGCGGCGAACTTGGTCTACAGGAAGGCGTTGGAGCGCGGCCTAGGGCGCCCCCTCCCATTGGTCATTTGAAAACTCGTCGCCTTTCAATGGGAGTCGATCAACGCAATCGATCTTGGATGGCACGTTTCCTCTATCTCTCCATGCAACCACTTTCTATTTCCCTCGCCAATTCAGCGATCTCGGGCAACCTTCGCAAAGGCTCCCCAATATACTTGGAATATATTTTAGCGTAGGCCTACCCACGGCCGCGCCATCCGCCCAAGCTGATATGATTATCTCGGCACGATTACTTTTCGAATCCAATCATCACCGGGATCGCGGCTCCCCTCGATCATACGCCGATTGGGGTGCGAGGCGATAATTTCAAAGGTAAGGGAGAACTAGGGGGCTATGGCCAAGATCCAAGCCCTTGTTCCTCCCATTTATGCCTAGTGAACTGCCTTTCGAGGCTTGCTTCGATCCTAGGTTCTCGAAGGAATCATTCAAGAGGACCCCCGGCCCGCCGAGGAGGATTGATAATAATTTGGACACGGTAATTCATACAAAAGTACAATCCCCTCGCTGTGAATATTAGCTATAGGAGGGCGGTTAAGCTGTTCCGGATGGGAACGGCGGATATGGAGGAGATCCGAGGGGGAATTTCGAGAACCTTAGGCGATTCGGGAAGGGGGCTCGCGGAAGGATCATGGACGCTTAACGCCCTTCAGGGCCTCCTCGAGAATGGAGAACCCCCTCTCCAATAGGTCCTCTGTTATCGATATAGGGGGCAACAACCTAATGACGTTGTCATGTATCCCAGCCTTTAGGACTATTAGCCCGCGTTTGCAACATTCCTCCA
>JAWCOP010000162.1:0-2885 GCA_038847005.1 Bathyarchaeia archaeon
CTCCCGTCGGCGGGTTTCCTCGGCGAGCGCCGCCCTCGCCCGCCCCCAAAGCCCGCAAATCAAGGGGCTCGCTCAGCCCTTGCTTGTCCGCTACATTCGGCGCAGGCTTAGCCTCCTGCTCCACCGGGCTGTCCATCCCCGGGCCGATCTGGGTTTTCGGGGGCCCAATTAAAACCTTATCCAAGGGGCGGCCAGCCATTGAAAGCCGTTTTTATTCCACCGCCCCCGAACCAGCGATCGATGGGCCATGCAACTGGATGCGGAGGAGATAAGGGATCACGAGCTCTTCGAGGGGATCACGGCTAGGGATTTGGTTAAGCAGATGGGGGCCGCTTGGGGCTTCACGGCCGGGAAGCTGGCGCTTGGGGTCGAGATATTGGGGGAGATGGTCCGGGATGGGGATTGCGTCCGCCTCCTCTCCTTCCCGGCCTGCATAGTGGCGACGGGGACGCGGGGGGTCCTGAGGGATCTATTGAGGAGGCGATTGTTCGACGCCGTCGTTACGACCTGCGGGACCTTGGACCACGACATCGCCAGGAGCTGGGGCGCTTATTACAGGGGATCCTTCGATATGGACGACGAGGCCCTATACGATAGGGGCATCAATCGCCTCGGGAACGTCCTCATCCCCCACGAGGGCTATGGGGCCCTGATAGAGGAGAAGATGCGCGGGCTGCTGGCGGATCTTTGGAACGAGGGCATCAGGTCCATATCCACGCGCGAGCTCTGCTGGGAGATGGGCCGAAGGATCTGCTCAAAGGATTCCCTGCTATATTCGGCGGCTGAGAACCGGATCCCGATCTTCATACCGGGCATAACGGATGGGGCGGTCGGCCATCAGATATGGATCTTCTCCCAAACCCATCCGCTGGCGATCGATCTATGGGGGGATGAGCGCGAGCTCGGGGATTTGATCTTCTCCAAGCGGAGGGCTGGGGCCTTGGTGATAGGAGGAGGCATATCGAAGCACCACGTCATCTGGTGGAGCCAATTCAGGGGGGGCTTGGACTACGCCGTATATTTGACCAGCGCGGTCGAATGGGACGGCAGCCTCTCCGGGGCCAGGGTTAAGGAAGCGATCTCTTGGGGGAAGGTGAAGAAGGGGGCCAAAAGGGTCACCGTGGAAGGGGAGGCGACCGTCCTATTGCCCTTGATGATCGCCTCCCTTCTGACGGAGCTGGAGGAGGGGGCCCCAAAGGCGAAAAGGGTATAAATCGCGATCCGGGGATCTTGGCCCTGAGGGGAGATGGCGGATCGAGCGCTGTTCGATTTGGGCCTCCTCTTGGTGATCTCCGGGTTCGCGCTCGCCTTCATCGCCTTCCTATCGCTCCTCGCCTCCTCCATCCGAGGCGGGGTCAAGGGCGGAGGGGCGATCCTCATAGGGCCGATACCGATAATCTTCGGGACAGAGGGGTTCCCTAGGGCCCTCCTCCTGTTCGCGTTGGCGATCGCGGCGATCTTCGCGCTTACGGCGATCCTGCCGCTCCTCTGGAGGGGATAGCGATGGGGAGCCCAATCGCCTGCGAGGTCTGCGGAGCCGGCGAGGCGAGGTACGTCTGCCGCCTTTGCAATAGGAGGGTTTGCGAAAGATGCCTCAACCCGAGGGATTGGACCTGCTTGGAGTGCAAGGCCGCGGGCGCGCTGGCGGAGGGGCCGGGCGGATTGGGCCCTTGGGCGCTGAACCTCCCCTTTATCGCCTTCCTCCTGAGCTTCGCGCTGATATTCATAGGCATGTTGTTGATCGCCCTCTCATCGGCGGGGGGCCAAGGGTTCGGCTTGATAATGATAGGGCCGATACCCATAATCCTCGGGACCGGCTCGGGGATCCCTTGGAGGGCCCTTTCGGCGATCGCCCTAATCCTATCGCTCGCGTTCCTGATCTATGCCTTGATGAGGGGCCGAAGGGGCATTGGGGCCTAAGCCCCTTCACTTATAAGCCCTCACCTTGATGCTCGCGATCCTCCCCGCCGGGGCATCGCCCAACAACAGCTCGTAGAACGGATCTTGGGAAAGGACCTCTATATCCCTGAACCCCGCCCTCCCAATCGCCTCCAAGTACTCCCCTCTCCCCATGGCCCCGGCGATGCATCCAGCCCAAGCCTCCGGATCCTCCCTGATCCGATCCGGCAATCTCCCCTCCGCCACAACATCGGAAATCGAGATCCTCCCGCCGGGCCTCAGGACCCTATGCGCCTCCCGATATGCCCGAAGCTTATCCGTGGATAGGTTGATGGCGCAATTGCTGATGACCGCGTCGATGGAATTGTCCCTCACCGGCAGGTTCTCCATATCCCCGACCAAAAACTCCACATTCCAATATCCATGCCTTCTAGCCAACTCATTTGCCCTCTGGGCCATGTCGCCCGCTATATCGAGCCCGATGACGTAGCCCCTCGGCCCCACCTTGATCGCGGCCAAGAAGGCATCGAGTCCCGAGCCCGCCCCCAAGTCCAAAATCCTTTCCCCTTCCTTCAAATCCGCCAATGCCGTTGGATTCCCGCAGCCCAAACCCATAATGGCTCCTTTGGGCATCCCCCTCAGCTCTTCCTCGGAGTAGCCCATCCCCTTCGCCCGATCGGTTGAATCGGGGCCACAAGGGCCGCAGGTCGGGCAACAGCTACCGCCCTTTTTGGCGATCTCGGAATACCTCCCCCTCACGATTTCCTTTATCCCCTCCCCCATTTCCCACCCCTCGTCTCAGGCCCGCCCCAAGTTGAAGGGCTTCCCAGATTCCGCTACACCCTCGGGGAGCCTATCCCTCCACTTCTTGAGGAAGCTCAAATCCTCTTCCTCCTTCCTGAGCTCGTCCGGGAGCATATGCGGTATGCCCTCGATTATGGGATAATACCTCATGCAGGCCCTGCAGGTTATCAGGCCCTCCTCGA
>JAWCOP010000163.1:0-2879 GCA_038847005.1 Bathyarchaeia archaeon
CGCCATGCCTTCCACACAAGTTTTTCTTACTTTCTTACTTAAAAACCTTTTAGAACGGGTTGCCAGAGGGGGGCGCACGCCCATTCGCCGTTCCCAGTTAACGCGAGCGGATCCGGTCGCGAGATCGGGCGATTCCCAAGCCCCTCCACCGATTTATAAGGTTCCTGCTCAAATCCCATCAGGGCTTCGGGGCCCCAGCGATCCACGATGCCGGACGCCCGCCCAACTGAGCTCGATGCCATCAATAGGATAATCGGGGAGGCATTGGCGAGCGGAGCCCCCATCCAGGAGGTCAAGCTGAGGGTTTCGAAGGAGCTCGGCCTGGCGAGGGTCCCGAGGAACTCCGATATATTGCGGCTCGCCCCGCCCGGGCTCGGGGATGCGATCGCCGATAGGCTGGCGCTGAAGAGGATCAGGAGCCTATCGGGCGTCAACGTAGTGGCCGTCATGTCGAAGCCATGGCCCTGCCCCCATGGGAGGTGCGCCTATTGCCCCTCCGTCCCCGGCGTCCCGATGAGCTATACGGGCAGGGAGCCTTCGTCGATGAGGGGGCTCCAGAGCGGCTTCGATCCATTCGAGCAGGTCCGCAACAGGATCGGGCAGCTGGAGCGGATCGGCCATAGGGTCGGGAAGGTGGAGCTCATAATCCAAGGCGGGACCTTCCCGGCGATGCCGAGGGATTATCAGGAGCGCTTCGTCAAGGATTGCCTCGACGCCATAACAGGCTCCAGGTCCGCCTCCTTGGGGGAGGCGAAGGCGAGGGCGGAGACGGCCCCGATCAGGAACGTGGGCCTAACGGTCGAAACGAGGCCCGATTGGGCGAGGGAGGGAGATGTGGATTGGATGCTCCACTTGGGCGTTACCAGGGTCGAGCTGGGGATCCAAACGCTCTTCGACGATATTTACGAGTCGGTGGGGCGGGGGCATACGGTTGAGGATGTCGCAAGGGCGATGAGGGTCCTCAAGGATTCCGGCATGAAGGTCGTCGCCCATATGATGCCCGGCCTCCCGGGATCGAGCTTCGAGAGGGATTTGGAGGCCTTCCGGATGCTCTTCGATGATCCCAAGTTCAGGCCCGATATGCTGAAGATATACCCAACGCTCGTGCTCGAGGGGACCGAGCTATACGAGCGGTGGAGGAGGGGCGAGTATAGGCCATTGACGACGGAGGGGGCGATCGAGCTGATAGCGAAGGTCAAGGAGGCGATCCCGCGCTACGTAAGGATAATGAGGGTCCAAAGGGATATACCGTCCCATCTAATAGCCGCCGGCGTTAAGAAGAGCAACCTGCGCCAACTGGTCCTTGATAGGCTCAGGGCGGAGGGGAAGCGCTGCGAATGCATAAGGTGCCGGGAGGTTGGGCTGAGGGGCATCGGGGCCGATCCGGGCTCGGCCGAGATCTCGATCCTCAAGTATGAGGCATCGGGGGGGATGGAGATCTTCATATCGGCCGAGCTCCCGAAGGAGGACGCGCTCATAGGATGCCTGAGGCTGAGGATCCCCTCCGAGAGGGCCCACAGGGCCGAGATCGCCTCGAGGAGGAGCGCGATCATAAGGGAGCTGCACGTCTATGGACCGGCCCTGCCCGTGGGCGGGCGAGGGGATGGGGCTTGGCAGCATAGGGGGTTCGGGGGCAGGCTCGTGGCCGAGGCCGAGAGGATCGCCTCCGAGGAGTTCGATGCCGAGAAGATCTTGGTGACGAGCGCGCTGGGCACCAAGGCTTATTACAAAAGGCTCGGCTACGATTACGATGGGCCCTATATGGCGAAGGAATTGGGTTGATCCGGGATGGCGGGGGATTTGGCCGGCTACGCCGGGATGGCCTTGGAGGCGCTCCTAAGGGCCGGGGCCAGGCCCGGCGATAGGATCGGGATCAGGCTGGGCGGGGAGGCGTACGAGGGCATATTGATCCCAAGGCCCGGCTTCGGGGATCCGGAATCGATCGTCGTCAAGCTCCCGAACGGTTATAACATAGGGATAAGGGCCAAGCCCGGGATCGAGGTCGAGGTCCTCGAGAGGGGCGAGAGGCCCGGCTATAGGAGGGCCCCGCTCCCCCCCTTGGGCGAGGGCCTCCCGAGGATAGCCCTGATCGGGACCGGGGGCACGATAGCCAGCAGGGTCGATTATAGGACCGGGGCGGTTGAGCCGGCGCTATCGGCGGAGGACCTTTACGCGGCCGTCCCGGAGCTCTCGGACCTCGCCAGGATCGAGGCGGAGGTCCTCTTCAGCGAGTTCAGCGAGAACCTCGAGGCCCGCCATTGGAGGGAGATGGCCATCGGGGCCGCGAGGCGATTGGAATCGGGCGCCGAGGGCGTCGTTATAGCCCACGGTACCGATACGATGGGATATTCCGCGGCGGCGCTGAGCTTCGCCCTAAGG
This sequence comes from Bathyarchaeia archaeon, assembly GCA_038847005.1. GTDB lineage: Archaea > Thermoproteota > Bathyarchaeia > 40CM-2-53-6 > CALIRQ01 > CALIRQ01. The sequence continues at coordinate 2,380 of JAWCOP010000163.1, forward strand.
GGGCTCCCGGCGCCCGTAATCCTCGTCGGGGCCCAAAGGTCCTCGGATAGGCCCAGCTCGGATGCGGCCACCAACCTTTTGGGGGCCGTTATGATGGCGTCGAGGGGGCCATTCGCGGAGGTAGCGGTGGCGATGCACGAGGGCATATCGGATCTATCCATAGTGGCCCATAGGGGCGTCAGGGTTAGGAAATGCCACACGAGCCGCAGGGACGCCTTCAGGTCGATAAACTCCCAGCCCCTGGCCAGGTGCGACCTCAGGTCCAAGCGCATCGAGATGCTTACGAGCGATTATAGGGGGAGGGGCGATGGGGCGCTGGAACTGAGGCCCGATTTCGATGAGAGGGCCCTTTTGCTCAAATACTTCCCGAGCATGGATCCATCGATCATCGATTGGGCCGTGGATTCCGGATATAGGGGATTGGTTATCGAGGGGACGGGCTTGGGCCACGTGGCCAGGAGGTTCAACGGGGCGATAAGGAGGGCGGACGAGGAGGGGGT
>JAWCOP010000164.1:0-2846 GCA_038847005.1 Bathyarchaeia archaeon
TCCCGATCCCTTAGGTCGGCGACCTCCGCATGGGCGATCATGGCGACGGCCCCGAGCCGCTCCAATAGGCTTATGTCCCACTCCGCCTCCCGGAGCCTAACGCTCCCAACGATCCTCAGCCCCATCCCTTCCCCAAGGGCCCGCTCCACCGCCTCCACGACGGGCCCGTATGGCAGGAGCTGGATCCCCTCTATCCCCAGCCCATACGCCTTCCTTATGATGCCCAATATATTCCCAGGGTTCAGGTAGAACCTCGCGTAATAGGAGGGGGCCCTGCGCCCGAATTGCCCGGCGCCGATGAAGGGCGAGGTGCCGAGCAATATCCTCGGGATCCCATGCGGGCCCAATGCGCCCTCACCCAGAGGCGCTCGATAAAAGCTCCTCCCAAAGCCTGGGCAGGGCCTCGGCCGCCCTCCCGCGGATCGATAGGGTCATGAGGGGCGTCAAGGGCGTTGGGTTCGGGTTGATCTCCACGGCCCTCGCGCCGCTTTCGATCGCCATAAGGGGCATTTGGGCGGCCGGATAAACGACCGCCGAGGTCCCTATGACCAAGAACAGCTCGGCCCGCTTGCACGCCTCGAGGGCCGCGCTGAGGATCTTGGGATCTATGGGCTCCCCGAATTGGACGACGTCCGGGCGAAGGGCGCGGCCGCAGGGGCAAAGGGGCGGCAGGGCCCTCAGGGGCGTTTCGGGCAGATCGATGACCCGGCCGCATTCGACGCATCTGCCCCTCCACATGCTCCCATGGAGCTCCAAAAGCCTCCTGCTGCCGGCCCTGGCGTGGAGGCCGTCGACGTTCTGAGTTATTAGGAGGAAATCCTCGAAGTACCCCTCCATCTCCGCCAGCGCGTAATGGGCCCGATTCGGCTCGCAGCGGCTGACGAGGCCCCTCCTCCATTCGTAATACTCCCAAGTCTCCTTCGTATTCCAAGGCGGCCCAGCCCTCCTCGCGAGCCTCCTGGCCTCGGGGATCTCCCACATCGAGCCCTTTCCCCTGAAGATCGGGACCCCGCTCTCGAGCGATATGCCGGCGCCCGTGAGGACGACGACGCGAAGACCCGGGCCCACCCTCAGGCCGAGCTCCTCAGCGATCCCCATCCCCGATCCGCTCCCCCGATGCCCCATGGCGCCCCTTGAGGCATCCCTCGAGCCCTCCCAAGGCCAGCCCGATCGCCTCCTCCACGGAGCCCGCTGGGATCACATTCCCCCCGCCCATGGCCAATCCGGCGACGAGCCCCGCCACCCCTCCGGAGGGCTTGAGGGCTATGACCCTCTTCCCGGCCTTGAGGGCCAAGCCGACCTCGGAGAGGGTCCCGGCGCCCCCGTTGACGACTATCACGGCATCGGCCGACCTGACGTTGATGACGTTCCTCGCGTCCCCCATGCCCGTTACGATCGCTATGTCAACGTATGGGTTGGCATCGCGCCCATCCGGCCCGGGCAGGATCCCGACCGTTAAGCCCCCGGCCTCCTTGGCCCCCTTGCAGGCCGCCTCCATAACGCCTCCCCTCCCCCCGGTTATCAGGACGGCGCCGGCGCGGGCTATGGCCCGCCCAAGCCCCTCCGCCATCGCGCGGACCTCCTCCGGTATCGGGCCCCCGCTCCCTATCACGGCGATCTGCCTCATATGGCGATCCCCTCCCGCCGGGCGCGCTCCAAAGCCCCTAGCGCCTCCCCATCGGGAACGTCGCGCCAATGCCGATACGCGTCGGCGACCGCGAATATCGGGCCGCCCCTGACGTTGAGGCAAACGAGCTCATCCACCTCCGGCGCCAATAGGGCGATCGCCTCATCGGGGGCGGTCGGCACGGCCACCACCACGGCCCTTGGGCCCATCCTCCGGACCGCTTTAACGGCCGCCAGCATCGTGAACCCCGAGGCCAATCCGTCGTCCACGATTATGGCCGTCTTGCCCCTAAGATCCGGGAAGGGCCTATCGCCCCTGAACCTCCTGAGCCTATCCTCGACGATCGCCTTGGCCATCGAGATCGCCCCCTCGATGGCGGCTCGGCCGAGGCCCAAGCGCTCCATCAGGGGCTCGTTCAGGACCGTTTCCCCATCCCAAGCCACCGCCCCGAACCCCGCCTCCGGGTTCCAAGGGATCTGCGCCTTCCTGACCACCGCCACCTCGAGCGGGATCCCAAGGGCCCGGGCGATTGTTAACGCGACCGGGATGCCGCCGGAGGGTATCGCCAAGAGGATCGCATCCGGGGACCTCGAGTATTTTTGCAGCCTCATGGCCAAGAGCTCGCCCGCATGCGCCCTATCCTCGAATATTCGAACCCTGTCCCTATACGATCGCTCCTCCACGACGTTTGGGAACAAGGCGCGCTCGGCGAAAGCATTGGGAGGGGGCAATATAAGCGATCGCCCAGCCGGCCCGGCGCGGTTTTAAGGAGGGGTCGCCAAGGCCTCGAGGGGATTAAGGGATGAATGAGGGGGCGATCCTCGCGGCGATAGAGGAATACAACAGGTATCATAGCCCCGAGGCCGTCGCCGAGCTGGAGGGGCTATCGAAAGGCCGTTTGACGATCAGGTTCCGCGGGCCTTTTTGCGAAAGCTGCGGGGTTAGCGAATGGTTCGAGGACTTTGCGATCGAGCTGGGGAAGCGGGGGATAGCTGCCTCCATTGAGGGGGCGAGGGATGCGGGCGATGGATCCTTTTTGGTGAGCTTCGCGATCGGGAGCGGGGATCGCTGATAATCTTGGGCGCTATGTAAGGATCTCGGGCTGATGGAGGGATTGGCGATAGGATCGGGCGAGGGGCTCGGCGGCGATAAAGCGGCCTCCCGCTTGGTATGGGATCTTAGCGAACGAATATTCCTGAGGGAATATTCTGTGGGGAAT
>JAWCOP010000165.1:0-2832 GCA_038847005.1 Bathyarchaeia archaeon
GAGATAATCCACTATCGTCCTAAGGAGCTCCTCTATTCCCTCGCCCGTTATCGCCACCGTAGGGACGACCGGGACCCCCAAGAGCTCCGATAGCCTCTTGGCATCTATCCTTATGCCTTTCTTGGAAGCATAATCGACTTGGTTCAAGGCTATTATGAGGGGGGCCTCCATCTCCAAGAGCTGAAGCGTGAAATAGAGGTTCCTCTCCAATGAGGAAGCGTCCACCACGTTCACGATCACATCCGGGCGGCCCGTAGCTATGTACTCCCTAGCGATGATCTCCTCCATGGAGAAGGTCGATAGCGAATATATCCCGGGCAGGTCTATGACCTTGAGGACCCTCCCCATGAAGAATAGGGTGCCCTCGGCCTTCTCGACGGTCTTCCCGGGCCAATTGCCTATCGTCTGGCTCGCTCCGGTCAATTGATTGAATATGGCGCTCTTCCCGACGTTCGCATTCCCGGCTAGGGCGATCGTCGCCTCACTCTCGGCCATGGCCCTCAGGCCCCCAAGCGCTTCACGATGACCTTGGAGGCCACGCCGAACCCAAGCGCGAGCGAGGTCCCGCGAACCCCCACCTCGATTGGACCCCTGAAGGGCGCCCTCCTAAGGACCGTGATTTCGGCCCCCGGGGTGAGGCCCATCTCGATGAGCCTCCTCCTGAGGCCGAACCCTCCGAGGGGATATAGGACGATCGCGCTTTCCCCCTCCTTCAACTCCGATAGCGGCAACGCGTCCTCTATGGCCCCCCTCGTTGAGCTTATCTCCTCTATGGACCTCCCATCGATCTCGTGCTTGGCTTGGAGATGGGAGGGGAGGTCCCCCACATCGCCCTCTAGAAGCCTCCTCAAATACCCGAGGGGCCCCCTCCCGTGGCCATACCTTTCGTGGACGAATTGTACCCGATGCTCCCTTACGGCCTCGATCCCCTTCTCGGTCAGCTTGTACTGGCCCCCCTCCAAGGCGATGAGGCCCTCCTCTTGGCCCCTCCTCAACAGCCCCTCGACCCCCTCCAGCGATAATCCCATCCTCTTGGCCAATTCCATCGCGGAGGCCCCTCTCCCCTCGAGATGCGCCGTTAGGATCGCCTCCATCGCCTCCGTTAACTCGTCCCCCTTGGGGGCCCTTTGACCCATCCCGATTCCGCCGCCTTGCTGGCATGACTGGGCTGCGGCTAATTAAAAGCTTCGCCAATGCGCTTGGGGATGGATTGGAGGGGTTTCATCGATCCCGGCGGGCGGGATTTCCATAACGCCGCATCAACCCCCCACCCGGGCTAATCCAATCCATATAGCCTCTTGGCGTTCTCCCCCAAGACCCTCCTTAAGTCCCCCTCGCCCAAACCGGATGCCCGAACTTTCTCAAGCTCCCAGGAGGGATGGCCGCATGGCGCATCGTCCCCATAGATCACCCTATCCCTCCCAACGCGCTCCACCGCCTCCTTGATCTTGGTATGCATCGGCATGCCGCTGGTCTCCAGATATACGTTCGGATTGCGCTCGGCCACGTCTATCGCGCCGTTTATATAGACTATATGGCCGTGGCCCATGTGCAGGAGGACGAGCTTCACGCTCGGGAACTCCTTGGCCAGCGGCTCGTAGCTCCAAGGGAGGCTGAAGGGTGGATGGCCGCAATGGAACTGTATCGGTACCCCGGCCTCCTCGGCCGCGCTAACCACGGGGCGGACGATCGGGGAATCTGGGGTATATCCATCGAAGAGCGGATGCATCTTTATGCCCACGAAGTTCTCCCTGCCCAAGTATTCCTTCAGGTCCCGCATGCATCCCTTCTCCCTCGGGTTGACCCAGACGTTCGCGAAGAGATCCTTGGAGCCCCTGACCGCCTTTGAGATCGCGTCGTTATCCCTATCCATGATTATGGCCTTGCTATAATGGTACTGGCGCATAAGCTCCCTGAGCTCCTCGAGCGTCAAGGCTACCCGGAAGTCCGGAGATAGGGGATGTATGTGGGCATGGGCATCAACTATTTCGAATCCCTCCCACCAGCCCATGCCGATCAGCCCTCAATCGCCTTGATCCGAGCCATCCTATCCCCTATGGCCCTCCTGTAGGCGATCACGCTCGGGTAGGCCTTCATCACGGATATGGCTATGAGGGGGGTTGCAAAATACGTGACGAGCGCCGGGCCGGGGACGAAGAGGCCCATTAGCCACAATACCATCGCCCCATATCCGAACAGGAAGAAATATACCGGGGCATAGGCTAAGCGGTTCGCGATCGCGCCCGCGATCACCGCGAGGGCGATCTTGACGACGGCCCTTTTATCGATCGCTTCGATCCCTCGAGAAACCAGCCCGCAAGCCAATCCGCTGGCGAGTTTGCAGAGGGGCGTGAAGGGAGCCCAAACGTGGGCCCCGAGGAAGAGGTCCGCCATCATCCCGCCGATCCCCCCGGCCAATCCCCCGATGAGCCCGCCGAATAGGATGGAGGCCGTCCACATGACCGTGTTACCGAAATGGGTCAATCCCCCATAGGGGAGCGGGATGGCGTAGAGAGTGGTCACGGCCATCAGGGCGCTGAATATAGATACGAGGGAAATGTCCCTAGCGTCGAAAGCCCGAATCCGGAGCTTGGCTTCCTCCAGCATTCCCAAAGCGCGCTCACCGCGTTTATTTATAATGAGGAGCGATCCGCCCGCAGCTTTATGGAAGGGGAGGCGAGATCGCTATTTTAAACCTTGCCCTTGGAAAGCTTTTATTATAAAGCCAAGAATTGGCCCCGATGCCAGTTGTTGGGCTATGGGGGCGAATATTTCGAGATAGTCGAGATAAACGCCATGGAGGTCCTGGACTCGAGGGGCAACCCCACGCTC
>JAWCOP010000166.1:0-2826 GCA_038847005.1 Bathyarchaeia archaeon
GATGAGCTGAGGTTCAAGAGGATAGCGGAGAGGGATGGCCTCGACATCGGGAGGGCGAGGGAACAAACCCGGATCAGGGAGGCGGCCCAGAAGGAGAGGTACCTCAACCTATATGGGATAGATGCCCATGACCTATCCGCGTACGATTTGATAGTCGATACGAGCCTTTTGCCCTTGGATGATACCGAGGGATTCCTCAAGAGAGCAGTGGAGGCCTTCGTCGGGAGATGTGAGGGGAGAAAAAATAAATTAAGGCCCAACGGGCCTTACTGTCCGGCTGGGGATGACCGTTGACCGCCTTCGATATCGGCAGGATATGCCTCAAGACCTCCGGTAGGGAAGCGGGGAAGAGATGCGTCATAGTGGACATCATAGATAAGAACTTCGTCTTGGTGACCGGGCCTAAGGAGTTAACGGGTGTGAAGAGGAGGAGGGCCAATGTGGGGCATCTATCCCCAACGGAGGAGAGGGTGGAGATCAAGAGGGGGGCATCCGACGAGGAGGTAATGAAGATCCTCGGGAAGCCCAAGGCCAAGCGTAGGGCAAAGGCCGAGGCGGAGGAGGGAAAGCCAAAGGAGGAGAAGCCCAAGGCCAAGCCCAAGAAGGCGGCCAAGGGCCAAGCCTCCCCCGCCGCCTAATGGCCCGAAAAGATCGCTCATCAATTTATAAGCCCCCTCGGCTGAGGCTCCGGCGATGCCGAATGAAGCCCCCTTGGGCGATGCCAAGGGAGACAGTAGTGAAGAGCGAGGACACCACGGACCCGAACTACGGATGGGATCCATATAAAAGGCCTCTTGAGGAGCACCTTAGGTATGGCATGATAAATCTAGATAAGCCGCCCGGGCCCTCGAGCCACGAGGTCACCGCTTGGGTGAAGAGGATCCTCGGGGTCGGGAGGATCGGGCATGGCGGGACCCTAGGGCCGATCGACGGCGGGGCAATCCCAAGGTCACCGGGATCCTCCCAATAGCCCTCGAGGAGGCCACTAAGGTACTCAAGGCCTTCCTATTGTCCGGGAAGGAATACGTATGCATCATGATACTCCATGGGGAATCCGGCGAGGGCGATATCAGGAAGCTCCTCGAGGAGTTCACCGGGCCGATCTTCCAAAAGCCGCCGCTCAGGGCATCGGTCAAGAGGGCCGTAAGGGTTAGGGAGATATACGGCTGCGAGCTGCTCGAGATGGTCGATAGGAAGGTCCTATTCAGGATAGCTTGCCAATCCGGGACGTACATAAGGAAGTTCTGCTCCGATCTGGGCCAAGTCCTCGGCTTCGGGGCCCACATGGCCGAGCTTAGGAGGATAAGGGCCGGGCCGTTCGAGGAGGGGAGGAACCTTTACACGCTCCATGATTTGGTGAGGGCGAAGAACGAATATGAGAGGGACGGCGATGAATCGGCCCTCAGGGAGGTCGTGAGGCCCTTGGAGGAGGCCTTGGAGTATATGCCCAAGGTCTACATAAGGGATTCGGCCGTGGACGCGATCTGCCACGGCGCCAACTTGGCGATACCGGGCATAGTGAAGTTGGATAAGCATATGGAAAAGGGGGCCACAGTGGCCATCATGACCCTGAAGGGGGAGGCGGTCGCCCTCGGGGAGGCCCTGATGAGCACGGAGGAGATAATGGAGCTCGAGAAGGGGATCGCCGTGAAAACGGACAGGGTCGTGATGAGGAGGAACCTATACCCCCCTTGGAAGGGCAAGTAGGCCCTCCGGCTCCCCGAGCGCTTCGCCCCTCGCCGATCCGGACCTAGGGCTTGGAGATTAGGAGGGCTATGGCCGGCGTTATGAAGGCCTCTATGAAGGCGGCGACCAATAGCAGGGGGACGATCCTAAGGAAGAAGAACCGCAGCCCCCTCTTGAGCTCCCTAAGGACGTTCCCACCGGAGAAGATCTTCCTCAATACCTCCCAAGCCAGCCTGAAGCCTATTGCGGAGCTGGCTATTATGGCCGGGATCTCCAGGATCCCATGGGGGAGCACGGCGGCTAGGGCGAAGGCGATCCCCCTCGAGCCTATGACCCTCCCCATGGCCAACCCCAAGATCCCGCCGTTCATCACCGTGAAGAAGAGGGGCACTATCCCCAAAGCTGGGCCGAGCAATATCACCATGAAGCTCTTGAGGGAATTGTTGAAGAATATGAAGAGCATCAGCTGTATGGGGTCGAACTCCTTTAGGTCCCCGAACGCCCTCCTGAAGACCTCGATTATGTCTATCGGTATCCTATCGCTGAAGTAGTAGGCCGCTAGGGCGGATCCGAAGAACAGGATAGATGAGAAGGCCAATGAGGCCTTTATCGAGGAAACGTAGCTAACCCTCCCTTCGAATCTATCCAAGCCCAAGGCCCCCGAACGACTGACAAGGGCTGCCCCTCCCGGATATAAAAATATTCAAGGCGAAAATCCGCGCTTGATGGGTTGGCACAGCCGCGAAAGCGCCAACCGATGAGGGCGGGAGTTCAACGGTCATTCGAAGCCCTGATCGCGGCCGCGCATGAGGCCGGGAAACCTTCATAAACCGGTTTCCGCCAGTCCCATTGGGCCGGGATTCCCGAGCCTGGTACGGGGCAGATCCGCGGGGGCCCATGCCTGGAGACCGGGCTCGTTAGCCTGTGGCCCTTTGGGCCTCGTGGGTTCAAATCCCACTCCCGGCGCCATATCATTGAAAACCATCCCGACCTCATTCCATTCCAAAAAGCTATGACCAACATCGGAAGCGCGATGAGCCTCATCCAGCCGCCCAAGGATTTGCATGCCGAAACCACGAATCCTCATCCGCTCACTTACGGATTATGGATTGCTTAGGGCGCCCCCAGCTTCCTCTTAAT
>JAWCOP010000167.1:0-2808 GCA_038847005.1 Bathyarchaeia archaeon
CTCGAGCCCCGAGGAGATGGACGATCCGGGCCTCGATGATCGGCTGGCGGCCGAGCTAGGGGTCGAGCCGAAGGAGATCCTAAAGGCGAAGCTCAGGGATTATACAAGGGAAATCGCTCCGGATGAATTGAACGCCATATTGGCCACGACCGTCAAGAGGGACGAGGCCGCTAAGCTGATCACGTTCCTCGGAATGCTCTTGGCCCAAACGGAGGAGGATCAATACAATATAGCCTTCCAAGCCGAATCGAGCACGGGCAAGAGCTACATCCCATTGGAGATCGCCGCCTTCCCCGAGGCGGAGAAGAGGATCTACGCCGGCGCCTCCCCGACGAGCTTCTTCCATGAGGTTGGAGAATGGAGGGACCTCTCGAGGCTCGCCGAGGAGATGGATCTGACGGGCCTCTTCGATGCGGAGGAGCTGGCGGATCAGAGGCGGAGGGCAATATTGGTCGATCTGGAGCATAAGATCCTGATATTCCTCGATCAGCCCCATTGGATGCTTATGGAGAGGCTCCGCCCGCTTTTGAGCCACGATAGGAGGCTGTTGCGCTATTCCATCACCGATAAGACGGAGAAGGGGGGCCTAAGGACCAAGACCGTCATCATAAGGGGCTACCCGGCGGCCATTTTCGCAACGACCAAGCCAACGCAGGAGGATCAGGAGAGGACCCGCATGTGGCTCCTATCCCCGGAGGCGGGCCAGGGGAAGCTGAGGGAGAGCCTCGAGCTCTTGGGCATGAGGATAGCCCATAGGGAGGCCTTTCGCGAATGGCTCGAGGGCCATCCGATGAGGCGATGGCTCATGGAGAGGATAAGGCTCATCAGGGGATCGGGCATAAGGGACGTCATCATACCGGGTTGGCAAAGGATCCTCGAGCGATATAGGCGGGACAGGCCCCATCTATCGCCCAGGTCCCAGAGGGATTGGCCCCGCCTCCTTTACCTGATAAAGGGGTTCGCCCTCCTAAATTGCTTCAATAGGGCCAAGGCCGGGGGGCATTCGATAATTGCCGAGCAAAGGGATGCGGATGCGGCCTTCGCCCTTTACGATCGGATCTCCCGCCCCAATGAGCTCGGCCTTTCGCCCGAGACCTATAGGATCTACGAGGAGGTCATCCTCCCACTTGTTAAGAATGGCCAAGGCGTTTCAAGGAAGCAGATACTCGAATGCCATTTCGCCCTCTACCATAGGCCCTTACCCGAAGATCGGCTCAGGAGGCAGATCCTGCCGGCCCTGGAATCCGCTGGGCTTATCGGGCAGGAGCCCAACCCGGCCGATAGGAGGGAGATGCTGTTATACCCCACCGTCCTTTCCCCTATTCCCCCCAGCCCGGAAAATGGGGGATGGAACGGTGGGGTAATGGGAGGGCGCATCCAATCGGGCCCATCGGAGCCATCTCGGATCCCGGATCAAGCGGGTTCCGCCTTCGGGGAATCAGCCGCCGAAGGGGGAGCTGCCGAGGAGCGCCGGGCCGCCTTGGAGGCCTTGAGGGCCATAAAGGGCCCCTTCAGCCGGGATTATGCGGAGGATATGATCGCGGAGGCCATCGGGGATCGCGAGAAGGCGAGGGTTTGGTTGGAGAGGCTCGAGAGGGAGGGCTTGCTGGCCCGGGGTCCCGATGGCGTTTGGAGATGGATTGCATAGCCATGCGCGATGCGATATCCTACTTTCGCGATGGTCCCCCTATGGGGGGATCCCCCTCCCCCCGTGTGTCTGCCCGTAGAGGTCGCCTCGGCTATGAACCTGTTCCAAGAGGGCAATGGTAGGATCCTGAGGGATGCCAAGTGGCTCCAGCCGCTCTCGGATCCCCCAGGCGGCAAGCCCCTATGCCGGGATGGCACCCTGAGGGCAATGGCCCATTTCCTATCGGAGGTCTTCGCGGCGGGCCAAGCGAGGAACCTATTCATCTACGGCGGGCCGGGCACCGGGAAGACCGCATGCGTACGATATCTGCTCCAAGAGATCCGCAGGAAGGCTGAGGCGGAGCGCATCCCAGTGGCCGTCGCCTACGTCAACGCGGGAGGACGAGGACCCCATATTATACGATGCTCGAGCTGGTCAGGGCCTTGGGCGCGGATGTGCCCGATCGGGGATGGCAGATGTTCCGTTTGAAGAGGGCCTATGAGGAGGCGGCGAGGGATAGGGCCGCGATCGTCATCGCCTTGGACGAGGTCGATGCCATAATCCACAAGGAGAGGGGGCCCCTCGTCTACTACCTGAGCCGCCAGCCCAAGACGACGCTCATCTTGGTGAGCAATAGGATCGATGATGCGATATGCCTCCCGGATAGGGCCCTGAGCGCCCTTAGGCCCATCCTCCTCGGGCTCGAGCCCTATGGGGCCGAGTGGATGAGGGCCATATTGAGGGAGCGGGCCGAGATGGCGCTTCGGCCCGGGGCGCTGCCGGATCGGCTCCTAGATGCGATCGCGAGGGCGGCCGCCGAGGTCGGCGATATAAGGGCGGGCTTCGCGATACTCCTATCCGCCTGCCTGATCGCCGAAAGGGCCGGCAGGGATCAGGTCAGGGCCGGGGATGTGGAGGAGGCGATCCGAGGGGAATCCAGCCTCAGCCTTCACAAGGGCCTGATGGAGCTGAGGAGGGATCTCAAGGCCGCGAGGAGGCGAAGGGGATGAGGCGCTGGGGGGAGGGTTGGGGGCGACCCATTCGGCGGGAATCCTTCTCGAGAGGGAGCTGGGGGCTCAAGGCGGGGCTCGGGCTCGGCTATGAGCTCAAGGTCGGATGGATCCCGAATGGCAGCGTGGGGCTCTCCGGGGGGGTGGGGGGCGATGGTTAAGGACTTTAAA
>JAWCOP010000168.1:0-2797 GCA_038847005.1 Bathyarchaeia archaeon
GGGATGTGAGCAAGAGGGTGGCCTTGGTGAACTCCGGGGGATGCGAGGGAGTCATGTCCCCGCATGCCACCGTTTTCACCCGGAGGGAGGTCGAGGCGGCGGGGGGCAAGGAGAAGAGGCTCGCGATCGGGGTTGCCTTCACTAGGGATTTCCTCCCGGAGGAGATAGGGACCATGGCCCAAGTCCGGGAGGTCGCGAAGGCCGTGAGGGAGGCCATGGGGGATGCGGGGATAGAGGACCCGAGGGATGTGCATTTCGTGCAGATCAAATGCCCCCTACTGACCTCCGAGAGGATCAACGACGCCGCGAAGAGGGGCAAGCCCGTGGTCACTACGGATACCCTGAAGTCCATGGGCTATTCTAGGGGCGCATCCGCGCTGGGCGTGGCCCTCGCCTTGGGGGAGGTCGATGAGGAGAAGTTGAACGACTCCGTAATATGCAAGGATTGGAGCCTCTACTCCGCCACGGCATCGACCTCCGCGGGCATCGAGTTGTTAAACGACGAGATAATATTGATGGGCAACTCCACGAAATCCATCAGCAAATATAGGATCGGGCACGGCGTTATGAGGGACGGGATAGATGCGGAGGGCGTCAAGGAGGCCCTGAGGAGCGCGGGCCTCGAGTTCGGTTGTTGCCCCTCGCCCGCCATGCAAAGGAGGATCGTGAACGTATTCGCGAAGGGAGGGGCCCACCCAACCGGTAGGGTCCGGGATCGGCGAACAACGCTCTTGACGGATTCCGATATCAGCAGCACGAGGCACATGCGGGCCGTCGTTAGCGCCGTCATCGCGTCCATAGTCGGGGATCCCATGGTCTACGTATCCGGCGGGTCGGAGCATCAGGGGCCGCCGGGCGGTGGGCCGGTCGCCGCCATAATAGAGGCATAGGGAATCCATCGAAATGGCTGGGAAGGGATTTTCGGTCGCCCGGTCGCGGAGGACCCCCTCGGCCAATTAATATCGCGAGCAAGCTTTAAATGGCGCGGCGATCCCCTTAGGCCAAAGCGGGTGAGTGGGTCCTCCCACCCGTTCCGCTTTACAAACCCCGGGTTGGGGAGGGTTGGTTGCGAGAGCTAGGGGTTTAACCATCGCCGCCTTCTTCGCGGCCTCATACGCGGCCCTAGTTTACCTCTTGGCCCCGATAAGCTTCCTCCAAATCCAAGTGCGCATAGCCAACGCTCTAATCGGCGCCGTCCCGACCTTCGGAATGCCGGCGGCATGCGGCATCGCGCTCGGCGTATTCCTCGGGAACATATTCAGCCCGCTCGGCCCGATAGACCTATTGAGCGCGGCGCCATCCTTCGTTGGGCTATTGGCGATATATTGGCTAAGGGGGAGGAGCGTCCTGCTGGGCCTGGGGTTTTATAGCCTCATCATCTCGATATGGGTGGCCTTTATGCTTAATTTGGTCCTCGGCCTCCCATACCCAGCGAGCTTCGCCTACGTCCTAGCGGGGGTTTCGGCCGCGACCGTTGGGCTCGGGTATCCGCTCCACCTCTACCTTTCCAAATCCAAGGCCTTTGGAGGATGGTGGCGCGATCGATGAGGAAAAGGGCGGTCGTCATATTATCCGGCGGCCCGGATAGCTCCACGGTGGCCTATTGGGCCAAGCGGGAGGGCTACGAGGTCCACGGCTTGACCTTCGATTACGGCCAAAGGGCTTCGAGGGCCGAGATCGATAGCGCCAAGAGGATCGCCGAGGGGCTTGGGATCCCTCTCAAGATCATAGACCTCTCGGCCCTTAAGGAGGTCTACGCGGGTGCCACGGCGCTATGCGACGAAGGGATGTCCATGCCCTCCGCCTTCGAGCCCTCGCTCATAGTGCCCTTCAGGAACGCCGTAATGCTCTCGATAGCCGTCGCCCACGCGGCCTCCATAGGGGCTGAGGCGGTCCTCTACGGGGCCCAAGGCTCGGATGCGCCCTTCTATCCGGATTGCAGGAGGGAGTTCTTCGAGGCGTTCGAAAGGGCCGCCCGCTTGGGAACTGGGACCTCCATAAGGATCTGGGCCCCCTTCCACTATATGAAGAAGTCGGAGGTCATCAAGCTGGGCGCGAAGCTGGGGGTCCCATATGGGCTGACCTGGAGCTGCTATTCGGGCGGGGAGAAGCATTGCGGAAGGTGCGAATCCTGCCTGAATAGGAAAAGGGCATTCGAGGAAGCGGGGATAGAGGATCCGGTCGCCTACGAGGCCTGAGGGGCGCCGATCTCGGGGGCCATCCCATGGGCGCTGATAAAGCGCCACTCCGCCTTACAGAACCTAGCCCGGACTTGGGGCGAAGGAGGGCCAGGCGTGGCGGTTGCCGGGATCCCGCCGGCGGGCTCCATGAGGGATTGGGGCCATGATGTCGGGGAGTTCACGAGCGCGCTGGCCCTCGCCGCGATGGCCCCGCGCGCATGCCGGTCCCCCGTCTTTGGCGCGGCGAACGCCCTACCACTCGATCCTCTTGGACCTCCTCAGCGGCTTATTGCAATACGGGCAAAGGGGCTGATAATCGGAAAATTCCACCTTACAATTGGGGCAATACCAAGCCAAATCGGCTCCCCCTAGGAGGGTCCTGAAGGATTGGCCAATCCCAGCTTTGGAAGGCGCCCGGCTCAGGGCAGCTTTTCGCTGAGCTTGTCGATGGCCTCCTTGACCCTCAGCCATTCATCCCTGCTGTGGATGACGAACTTCTGCTGCCGCTTCCACCTGCCCTCCTTGTTCAGCCACAAGTATAGCGCCACCTGCTTCCTCCCGAAGGAATCCACTAGGGCCACGGCCGACCACCACTTCCCCGTCTTGTATAGGGTGGT
>JAWCOP010000169.1:0-2795 GCA_038847005.1 Bathyarchaeia archaeon
CGCCGTTGACCCCCCCTATGGGGGGGAGGGTCGCGAAAGGGCCCTTTTGAAATCTTGATTAAAATCAAAAGAAATCAAATAAATCAAATTCAGGGCGAAAGGGGGCTAAAACTGGCTCATTCCAGCAGAATGGGATAGAAGGATCCACATTCCGGCGGAAATAATCAAGAAATGGGGTAAAATGCTTAGTAGCGGCCATCCGACGGTATTGGGCGCGATAAATGATTTACGCTAGGTCTGGATTCGATCTTGGGCGGGGGAGAGGATCATGGGGGTTGGGCCGGCCCGATCCACCGGATTGGCCCCGGCCAAGGCCATATTGGTGGGGGAGCATTTCGTCGTGAGCGGGGCCACGGCGATCGCGATCGCCATAAACCTATACGCAAAAGCCAGCGCCAGCTTGGCGCCGCGGGGCTCTATATCGATATCGGCCCAAGGCTTTGGCATGCGCGGGGAGGGGGCGGGGGCTTTGAGAGCATCGGGATCCGAGGCGGGGCCCTTCGGCCCGCTGATCTCGATGACGAAGGCCTTCCTTGAGCGCTATGGTATCGACCAAGGCGTTGACATAAGGTTGAGTTCCGAGATCCCGCTATCGGCCGGGTTGGGATCCTCCGCGGCTATAGCCGTTTCAATCCTAGCGGCCCTATCAAGCCTATTCGGGATAAGGCTCGGGCGGGAGGAGATGTTCGATCTGGCGTTCGTTTCGGAGAGGATCCTGCACGGGAGCCCCTCCGGGATAGATCACGCTACATCCATCTACGGGGGCGCCATCGCCTATTCGCCCTCGGGGGGTTTCCGAAGGCTCTCCGTCGATAGGGAGATCTCCTTGGTGATCGGGGATACCCTGAGGAGGAGGTCGACGAGGGAACAGGTCCTCAAGGTCCAAGATTTTTTAAAGAGGAACCCCGAGATCGCGAGGGAGGCGTTCGAGAGGATCCGCGGGATCTCGGAGGGCGCGATCTCCTGCTTGGAAGGGGGGGATATGGAGGGGCTCGGCAAATTGATGAATGAGAACCAATATTTGCTATCCAAGGTTGGGGCCTCCTCCGAGGAGCTGGATAGGTTGATAGAGGCATCCCTCAAGGCGGGGGCCTTCGGGGCGAAGCTCACGGGGGCCGGAGGGGGAGGTTGCATGATAGCCCTCGGCCCGCCCGAGGCCTTGGGAGCGATCGAGGAATCGATAAGGAGGGCCGGGGCGATCCCTTACAGGGTGAGGATGGACAGCGTGGGCTTTAGGGCGGGCTGAGATTTTGCCGCTCAGATCTAGGACGGAAATTAGGAAGATCGACCATTTGGACATAGCCCTCAGGGAGGACGTTGGGTTCCGATCTTCCAATTGGCTGGATGAGGCGCACTTGATCCATAGGGCATTGCCGGAGCTGGATCTGGACGATGTTAGGCTCGACTCGGAGTTCTTAGGCCATCGCATACGCGCCCCAATAATGATCGAATCCATGACCGGGGGCACGGGGAAGGCCTCTAGGCTGAACGAGATCTTGGCTAGGACCGCGGAGAAATTCGGGATCCCGCTGGGGTTGGGGAGCCAAAGGGCGGCCCTCGAATCCCCGCGCCTCGCGCGAACGTTCAAGGTTGCCCGGGAGGCCGCCCCCTCAATCCCCATATTCGCCAACATAGGCATCCCGCAGCTCAGGGGAAAGGATGGCTTGGAGATCGCCAGCTCGGTCGTGGAGATGGTCGATGCCGATGCCCTTTGCATACACCTCAACGCGCTCCAGGAGGCCGTCCAGCCCGAGGGGGAGCCGACGTTCTCGAGGGGCCTCGAGGCGATAGCCTCGATCGCAAAATCGCTCGAGGTCCCGGTTATAGCCAAGGAGACCGGATGCGGGATCTCCGGGGATGTCGCGAAATCCTTGGAGGGGGCGGGGGTGGCCTGCATAGACATAGGCGGGGCTGGCGGTACGAGCTGGTCGGCCGTGGAATGCCATAGGGCCAAGAGGATGGGGATGAGGGATAGGGAGCGGATCGGCCTGACGTTTTGGGATTGGGGAATACCAACGGGGGCGAGCCTCTTGGAGGTATCGAACTCCACTGGGCTCCCATTGATATCCTCCGGCGGCCTCAGGGATGGATTGGACGTGGCCAAATCCATAGCCTTGGGGGCATCGCTGGGCGGCTTCGCGCGCAAGCTCCTCTTGGCCGCCAAAGCCGGTCCGCGGCGGTTGGAGGACGCCGTGGGGATATTGCTGGAGGAGCTGAGGATCGCGATGTTCCTAACGGGTTGCAAGGATGTCGGGGAGCTTCGGCGGGCGCCCGTCATCCTATCCGGAAGGCTTTTGGAATGGGCCAAGCTGAGGGGGATAGATCCCGGGAAGTACTCCATGCGCCGTTAGAGATTGGCCGGGGCCTTCGGCCGGATCGCCCCAATGGCCTTCGCCAACCTAATTCCTTGGCTTAACGATCCCGGCTGGCAAATGATATAAATCCCGCCTCGGGGATCTTTGCCGGGGATTGGGCTTGGCAAAGTCGTCCGAATGCCATGGCTTCTATAAATTGGGCATAGCGGAGAGGCTCGAGTTCCTCAAGGGGTTCTCCGGGCTGACGGATGAGGAGGCGGGCTTGTTGAGGAAGGAGGGGGGGTTGAGCCTAGACCGCGCCGAGAGGAAGATCGAGAACGTCGTCGGCTTCATGCCGATCCCATTGGGCATAGCTGTCAACTTCCTGATCAATGGGAAGGATTACCTGATCCCGATGGCGATCGAGGAGCCATCGGTCGTCGCCGCCGCGAGCAACGCCGCTAGGATGGCCAGGCCGAGCGGGGGCTTTGGACCTGCAGC
>JAWCOP010000170.1:0-2793 GCA_038847005.1 Bathyarchaeia archaeon
TGGCGGGGCTTCCGACTCAAGATGGCCCGCTCTTGGACAGCCTAGCGGCCTTCTTCCAGTTCCCGAGGGGCAATGGCGCCATCGATGTGGTGGAGAGGATCTCGAGCGCCCCGATCCTGGCCGCGCTCGTCATAGCCCTTAGGAGGAGGCTGGAGAGGAGGTTCAGGAGATAGGCCGCGGGTCCCGGGGGTCCTGGGAGGCCCTTTGAAAACCACGGAATCGCCAAAATAAAGGACATAGAGTCGCCCTGAGCCCGGCTCGGGCATCGGCCCACGCGAGCCTTCGCCGGGCGCCCGGCCCCATGCCCATGGAATCCTTATCTATCCCCCGGCGCATCGGATCCCTTTGGATCAAAGGCGTTCCCGATATGGCCGTGAGGATATTCACGCACGGCGACGGAGATGGGCTATGCGCCGGCGCATTGGCCTTGGCGGCGAACCCCGGCGCCTCGGTCTTCTTCACCCACCCGATGGGCCTCCTAGGGGATTTGAAAAGCGCGGAGGAGGGCGACTCGGTCGTAATATGCGATATATCCCTCCCCGAGCACGAGCTATCGGCCGTCCTGGATGAGATCTCGAGGCTTGGCGGAAAGGGCCATGTCGCCTATATCGATCACCATCCCCTCCCCGAGGGGCTATCGGCCGGCGACATCGATGCGACGGTCGTCCACGATGCCCATTCATCGGCCTCGGAGCTGGCCTATCGATTCTTCGGGGGGAGGCTGGGCCGGGCCTCGGGCCGGGTGGCGATCCTGGGGGCCGTCGCCGATTATTTGGACGATACTCCCCTGATCCGCCGATTGCTTTGCGATTGGGATAGGAGGTCCGTATATTTCGAAACGGGCGTATTGGTCCAAGGGATCGAGGGCCGGAAGAGGGATTACGATTTCAAGAGGGGCATCGTCTCCCATTTGGCCGCCAACGAGCCGCCAAGCGCCCACGCGGGGCTCGTAGGATCGGCCCTCGAGAGCGCCAAGAGGGAGGAGGAATTGATCCGATCGATCGGCGGGTCGGTCGAGGTCGAGGGCTCGGTGGCGTACGTCATCGATATCCCGTTCCCCCTCGGTAAGGCGGCGATATACGCGAGGGCCTCGGCCGGGGCCGCTGTGGGGATCGCGGGGGAGAGGAGGAAGGGGTGGATCGATATGAGCCTCAGGACCTGCCGGGCTGATATGGACCTGAACGGGATATTGCGCGCCATCGCGCCGAGGCTGGGCGGGAGCGGGGGAGGGCATCCCTCGGCGGCCGGCGCCAGGGTCCCGGAGGAGCGCTTCCCAGATCTCATCCGGGAGCTCAACGCCGCGCTATCGGGATCGGGCCGGCCCGATGCCGGCGCCGATCGACGCGGGGAAGGGACAACGCGGGCAAATGATCTTCCGTGAAGCGAATTTCGCCTTTTAATCAACTCCCTTCTTCAATATCTTCAAAATCTCCCCTTTGAGCTCTGGGAGCTCCCTTTCGATAGTTTCCCAAATCAATTCCAAATCCACGCCGAAATATTCGTGGATCAATTTATCCCTCATGCCAGCGATATCCTTCCATGGAATCCGTCGATGCTCAGACTTCAGCTCCTCGCTTAAATTCTTCGTCGCCTCACCAATTATCTCAAGCGCCCTTAAAACAGCGTATTGTTTCTCCATATTTTTAAGGAACTCCCCTTATTTACGCCCCCCATAAAATTCTCTATCTTGGAAATCTCATCCAAAATATGTTTTAAATATTTCTCATCTTTTTTCATAAATGATCCGCATCTCCTTTTTTATATCCTCCATCATGTGGGGGTTGATGCTGCTAAAGATGCCGAGATCTACCCGCCTCTTGAATATCCCCCTCAATTCATTCTCCACCCTAACCAAATCCAAAAGGCTCTTTTTGCTCTTCCTATCGAACTCGATGGATATATCGATATCGCTCCCCTCCTTCTGTTCCCCCCTGACAAAGGAACCGAAGAGCGCCATGAAAACCACGTCGTTCTTTTGACAAATCTCGAATAGCCTCTCCTCCACCCCTTCCCCTCTCAATTCCTTTGGCAAATTTTCCATTTTGATTTTCATGCTCACATCGCCATCGGCTGGGACATGGATTTAAGCCTTCCCCATGGGGATCGCTTTAGGCATGAAATACGTTGGCCGGGCCGGGACCCGATCCCTGTCTTCGAGCAATCGATTTGGAAACCGACCCTGGGGCATCTGGCGCCGATTCTCCGCACGGCCCCATCCGGTTATAGGTGCGGCCGCCGGGATTCGAACCCGGGTCATTGGCTTGGAAGGCCAACGTCCTAGGCCAGGCTAGACTACGGCCGCGCGGATCGGAGGGGAAATTTCCCCCTCATACATTTTTAATATTTTGGCCCATCATACGCGCCGCGGGATGGGCGATGGCCGATCCGCTGGGCGCATCGGGGATGGACCTCCACATCCATACCACCTTCTCCGATGGGAAGGGCTCCGTTGGGGATGTCGCCGGCGCGGCCCGGAGGAGGGGCTTGGCGCTATTCGCGATAACCGATCATTACGAGGAATCCTCCGGCTCGGGGCAGAGGAAGGTATCGAGGGCGGGATTGCCCGAGTATTTGAGCGCCGTCGAGGGCGCCGGGGCCCTGAGGGGCGTAGAGGTGGAGATCTACGAGGACGGCTCGCCCTCCATCTCGAGCGGGACGCGGGCTCACATGGATTTGGTGATCGGGGGGATCCATAGGCTCCGAGGGATCATATTCTGGGACGACCCGACGCCCGTTTTGGATCCGGGGGCCTTCGTGGAATCCATCAGGATCACAGCCATAAGGGCCATGGAA
>JAWCOP010000171.1:0-2788 GCA_038847005.1 Bathyarchaeia archaeon
AAGAGCGCCCATGTTTACGAGAACGGGAAGCTCGAGCTCATGTACCAGCTCTTGGGGAGCGGTAGCCCGATTCCCTTTGAATCGGTCGAGTGGGGCTCGCGCCTACTCCTCAATCTCGATACAGTGAACTGCCGTTTCAACGTCCACGTCGAGGTGTATGTGGTGGCCACCCTTACCGATCGTGACGGCAAAACGGCTCAGGTCGAGGCCACGGCAGGCATCTTCCAGAGCGCTTGGCATCCGATCCCCGAAAGCCTCGTGCTCAGCGGCGGCGGCCCGTACCCGGCGCACTCCGACCACTACATCGTGCAGCAGCCTGAGCTTTCTGACTGGTTCCTGCAAGACGATTCCTTGATCTTGCAGATCCTGGGAGAGGACAACCTGGGCGCGGCCAGCGTGTCCTGGGGCTTCGCCCCGGTTCAATAGGACGGGAGACCCCATGAACCCCAAAGCTGGCCAGGTCTACGTACTGCGCATCTGGTGGGAGCCGGACCAGGAGGGCACGGTTTGGCGGGCTAGCTTGAGCCGGGGCGGGAAGGGGAAGAAGCACCTGTTCGCCAGCCTCGAGGCCCTCCTGGCCTTCCTCGAGGAGGAATGGGGGGGCCTCGAGGGATCCGGAGAAGATAGGTTATCAATGCTTGAGGAACCTCATCGAGGGCGGCTACGAAGGGGGGATCTATCCGATAAACCCGAACGCCGACGAGATAATGGGGTTGAAGTGCTTCCCATCCGTATTAGAGGTCCCGGGCGAGATCGACCTCGCGCTCATAGTGGTCCCAGCGAAGATAGCGAAGAAAGCGGTAGAGGATTGCGCGAGGAAGGGCGTTAAGGCCATAGCCATGATCACGGCCGGCTTCAGCGAGGTGGGAAACAAGGAGGGGGAGGACGAGATAGTCAGGCTATGTAGGGAGAATGGGATTCCGCTCCTCGGGCCGAATATAGTGGGGATAGCCAATAGCTGGAAGAAATGCAATGCCAGCTTCTGCCAATCCCTGCCATATGCCGGCAAGACGGCCTTCATATCCCAAAGCGGGGCCTTGGCGATCGCCCTGATAGGCTGGACCTGGCTCTATAGGGTGGGGCTCTCCTCGATGGCTAGCATAGGGAACAAGGCCGATGTGGACTTCTCGGAGCTTATACTCTATTTCGGGGAGAGGGACGAGCATACGAATTGCATAGCCATGTACATAGAGGGCTTGGACGCGGGCCCCGAGTTCATAGAGGCCTGCAGGAGGGTTAGCCCCAAGAAGCCGCTCGTGGCGCTCAAGGCCGGGAAATCGGAGAGGGGTGTGGCGGCCGCCGCCTCCCACACGGGATCCTTAGCGGGCGCCCCCCTAATCTATTCGGCCGCGTTTAAACAATGCGGGGTCATAGAGGTCAGCTCGCTGATAGAGCTCTTCGATAGCGCCTTGGCCCTTTCCCTCCAGCCCCCCATGCTCGGGGACTCCCCCTTGATAATAACTAATGGGGGCGGCGCGGGGGTTTGCGCCACCGACGCGGCGGAGCGCTATGGGATCCCAATATCCGATTCCCCGCCGGACCTTGCGAAGAGCTTGAGGAAGTACATGCCCGAGTTCGGGAGCTCCAAGAACCCGGTGGATTTGACCGGGATGGGCACCTCCGATAAATACGAGGGGGCCATAAGGGAGGCCCTAGCACATCCGGGGGTCGATGGCTTGGCGATATTGTATTGCCATACGGCCATAACCTCCCCGATGAAGGTCGCGGAGGCCATCTATGGGCCGTACTCGGAGTTGAAGAACAATAAGCCCATGGTGGCCTCCTTCATCGGCGGGAGCGAATGCGAAGAGGCAGCCCTATGGTTGAAGGAAAGGGGGGTGCCGGCATTCCCCTCGCCTGAGCGGGCGATGAGGGCCCTGAGCGCCCTCAGGGCCTATGGGAGGATAAGGGAGCGCTTCGGCGGGTGAGCGCCCTCAAACGGGCCTGAATTTATACCCGTATTCGATGAACCCCCCATCCTCCCTGATCCTCCTGATCACCATCTCCACCCTCGCCCCCTCCCTGAGCCCCATTGGATCGCAATCCACTATTTGGGACAAGATCCTAACGCCCTCCTTGAGCTGGACGATGCCGATCGCATAGGGGGCCTGATCCTCAAAGCCCTTTGGGGGATGCCTTATGATCGTATAGGAGATCAACTCCCCCTCCCCGCTCAGCCCCTCGCCTTTCAAATCCCTCCCGCCGCAGCGATCGCATATGGCCCTGGGCGGGAAATGGATCGCGCCGCAGCCCTTGCATCTCGCGCCCTCCAGCCTATATCTCCTCGGCGCTTCCCTGAGGTAATTGGGGACGCTCAATTCAATCCGCCCTCCCTAGTATATGCGCAGTTATCGTCGTCCCGACCCCGCCGATGTTCTGCGCGTATCCCCTTTCGGCGCCCTCCACTTGATTTTTCCCGGCCTCCCCCCTCAATTGCCTCACCAATTCCAAGATCTGATAGACCCCGGTGGCGCCCACGGGATGCCCCCTGGCCTTTAGGCCCCCGAAGGTATTCGTGGGTATCTTCCCGCCGATCTCTATCCCCCCCTCCCTTATGAGCTCGGCCGCCTTGCCCCTTTCGGCGAACCCCAAGTCCTCCAAGGCGATCAAGCCCAGCACCGAGAATGCGTCGTGGACCTCTAGGACATCGATGTCCTCGGCCCTCAATCCCGCTTTCTTGAAGGCGGCCTCCGCCGATGCCCTCGCCGCCTTGAAGCTCGTAAGCTCATCCCTTTGATGCAGCGAGAACTTATCCGTGCTCACGGTTGAGGCGAGCACTTCCACGGGC
>JAWCOP010000172.1:0-2778 GCA_038847005.1 Bathyarchaeia archaeon
TGACGGCCGATTCCAAGGCCCTCGGGAACTCGGAGAGCGGGAACTGATGCGTTATCAGGGGCTTCCCCTTTATCAAGCCCCTCGCGAGCAAATCCGTGGCCCTCCCGCAGGCCCTCATCCCCTCCGCCCTCGAGCCCACGATCCTTATCCCGTCCACGACGGCCCTATTCAGGTTCAGGGCGACGTCCTCTGAAAAGAAGCCTATCAGAGCGATCCGGCCGTTCTTCCTGACAGACTCCAAGAGCTGCTTGGCGGCCAAGGGGGCCCCGGATGCCTCGATGCCCACGTCAGCCCCCCTCCCATCGGTCAGCTCCAAGATCCCCTTCACCGGGTCCTCCAATTTTGAATTGATTATATGATCCGCCCCTAGGGACTTCGCCATCTCCAGCCTAGATCCCCTAGTCCCAACGACGATCACCTTCCCCGCGCCCAGCGCTTTCGCGATCTGGGCCGCCATTATCCCTATCGGCCCGGGCCCGTATACGGCGACGGAATCCCCGGCGTAAAGCCCCACCCTCTCCAGGGCGTATAGGGAGGTCCCCGCGGTCGTTACGATGGTGCCCTCCTCGAAGGATATGCCCTCTGGCATCGGGTGGAGGCATTGGACGGGCACCTTGCAATACTCCGCGTAGCCCCCGTCCGTCGTGAACCCTATATGCATATGGCCCTTCTCGGGCCTCCCGTAGTTTTCGCAAAGGGTATAATTCCCGGTCGCGCATTGGAAACACGTCCCACAGCCCTTATGGGGCTCGACCGATACCCTATCGCCCGGCGAAAGCTCGTCAACGCCCTCGCCGGCCTCCTCGACCACGCCGGTCCATTCATGCCCGGGTATCATCGGATATTTGGTCCATTTCCATTTCCCGGCTATCACCTTGGGGTCGCTCCCGCAAATGGCGCAGGCCTTCACGCGGCATAGGACCTCGCCCCGGCCGGGCTTGGGGATCTCGCGTTCCTCGAGCCTGAAATCGTTGGGCCCGTACAACACTACGGCCTTCATATTTAAAACCCCGTTAACCTACCCTTTATCCAGGGAGGAAAATATATATATGTTGCGGTTCAGCCCTTATGGCTCCCAAGGGTCCGGTGCGTCGAGATGACGAAGGCAAGTTTGGAAGCGGCCCTGAACGAGATCTTGACGGAGAAGTACGTCTCCAACGATCCGAACGTCGCGATCGCCTACGTGAGGGATACGGGCATATTCGAGGGGTTCCCGCCCGAGGAGGTCGTCAGGCCCGGGAGCGCCGAGGAGGTCTCGGAGATACTGAAGGTGGCCAACGCGGAGCGGAAGCCCGTTGTCATAAGGGGAGGGGGCTCCACCTATACGGGGTCCTGCGTCCCCTTGAGGGATGGGACGATCCTCATGGACCTGACAAGGCTGGACGACGTCATAGAGATCGACGAGGGCGCCAGGTCAATAACGGTCCAAGCCGGCATAAATTGGGGCAAGATGATGACGATCCTGAGGCAAAGGGGCTATACCCCGGGCATGACGGGCCCGGGGAGCGGCTGGACCGCCACGGTCGGCGGATCGGCATCGGTGGCCAGCACGGGCGGGGGTAGGGCCAAGTTCGGGGGCGTCTGCGATCAAATACTGGGCCTCCAAGTGGTCCTCCCGACGGGCGAGATAATAAGGACGGGCTCGAGGGTAAACCCCTACGCCAAGGCCTTCTGCCGATATGGCCTTGGGCCCGATATGACGGGCCTCTTCTTGGGCGATCACGGCATATTCGGCGTCAAGACCGAGGTCACAATGAGGATCCATCCCTTGGCCAAATCCGTAACCCATTTCGAATACGCCTTCAGATCCGAGGAGAAGGCCATAGAGGCGTTCGCGGAATTGGGCAGGGTCAACGAGTTGGCGACGAGCATAAACCTATACGATGCCGACTACGTTTCCTTCTCGGCCAAGAGGCCCGGCTATGCCTATCTCTCCGGGGTCGAGGGGGAGGTCCTCGGGACGATAGCCGCCCAGAGCGAGAAGCTCGCGCTGGCGCAGAAGGAGATATTCGATGGGATCGCCAAGAAGCACGGCGGGGAGGAATTGGAGCCGAAGAGGGCGAAGCACGCCTACGAGAACACCTTCTTCCCGTACAATACCTATTTCTGGATGAGGCGGGACAGCGGGATATACCTCTGCCTCGCGAACCAGAACAGCGCCGATAGCCTCCTGAGGGTTATCAGGGGATATAGGGATTTCCTTAAGGCCCATAGGGACGTGGTCGATAAATACTTCGAATATCAAGGCATAACCGTCCAAACCTATATGAGGCACATCACCATGTCCGCCAGGAGGTACCTCCCATGGAAGTTCGATATGGATCCCGAGGCCAGGAGGATAGCGATGGATTTCTGGACCAAGGAGATAGACTTCTTCATAAGGAACGGCGCCGTGCATTACTGGATCGGGAAAATCGTCGGGGATAGGCTTTACATCCTCGTTTCCAAGGAGTACCACGAGTTCCTCAAGAGGGTCAAGAGGGCCCTCGATCCGAACGGGATATTGAACCCGGGATTGTTCCTGCTTTAGGGGAGGCTGATGCGCATGGCGAAGTTGAAGAATTTGGAAAAGTACAAGGAGATGGTTTATACATGCCTCAGGTGCGGCTCCTGCAGGGACCTATGGGATCCGAAGGAGAACGTCTATGGGACGTGCCCGATAAGGGAGCACACGGGGGGGTTCGACGTATACTTCATGAGGGGGAAGCTGATGCTCGCCAGGAAGGCCCTCGAGGGCGTCATAAAACCGAGCGAGGATATGGCCAAGTACATATACCT
>JAWCOP010000173.1:0-2766 GCA_038847005.1 Bathyarchaeia archaeon
GGCCTAAAGGGGCGGCTATTGGCCGAATGGGGCTAGGGGGCACCCGGGCCCGGCGCCCGCCTCGGGCCCATCATAGGTATATTGGGGCGAACTAGGTAAGTGGCCGGGATTTGGCATGGGCCATTTTGCATCAAATATGTCAACCCGATCCGCCGGCCCGCCTCCCCCCGATTCCGGCCATTCCCTCCAATAGGGCCGATAGGGCCCCCGGGCCTCCGTAGGAATATAGGTGGAAGCCCTGGACCCTATCCTTGAAGGCCTCGAGGAGCTCCAGGGCTATCC
Source organism: Bathyarchaeia archaeon (assembly GCA_038847005.1). GTDB lineage: Archaea > Thermoproteota > Bathyarchaeia > 40CM-2-53-6 > CALIRQ01 > CALIRQ01. The sequence goes on from JAWCOP010000173.1 coordinate 283, forward strand.
TGAGGCCCTCCTCGGCCCCGCCCTCGGCCATCCGATCCTTTACGGCGGCGGGGATCCTTATCCCCAGCCTCGCCTCGAGGGCCATCGGGGATTTGGGGCCCTTTAGGGCCAATAGGCCCATCATAACGGCCATATCGAGGCCCTCGCCCTCGAGCCTATCGAGGAATCTAAGGCCCCTCTCGGCATCGAACTCGGGCTGGGTGAATACGATCGAGGCGCCGCTCTCCCGCTTCCGCTTAAGCCTTTCCAATTCCCGATCCATATCCTCGGCCGTGGGGTTCGCTTGGACAGCGATCTCGAGGCCCCGATGCCCCTTTCCCCGATCGGCCTCCCAAGCCCTTATGGCGCTTATCAGCTCCCATGTGGCCCCGTAATCGTATATATCCCTGCCCGGGTCCGAGGATGGATCGCCCCAAACCACCAGGACCGTTTCTATGCCGCCCTCCACCAAGGCCTCGAATAGGCGGAACCGATCGGATTTGGGATAATCCCTGCAGGTTATCGTCGGGATCGCCTCCACCCCCAGCTCCCGCTTGGCCCATAGGGCGCTTCGAACGCTTTCGCCCGTCGGCCCATATGGGGAATCGGGCGCCGAATCCCTGAGGGCCGTGAATACGACCGCGTCGGCCCTCCCCATCAGGGCCAACAGGCCCGGGTCTGGATGGAGGGGGCCATGGGCCGGCGACGGCCTCGCCTCGATCGTTATCAAGGGCCTCCCGCGGCCCATCAGGGCCCCAAGGGCCATGGCATCGGATCCCTCCCTACCCGATCTCCTCCCTCGCCATCCGGGCCCCCTCGACCAAGGCCCTCAGCTTCGCAAAGGCCACGTCCCAGCTCCTAGTCCTGAGGCCGCAGTCGGGCGCGGGCTGGATCCGCCCCGGATCCCCGCCGATGGCCCTCAGGGCGTACAGGATGCGATCCCTCACCAGCTCGGGGGGCTCTATGAAATCCGTATGGACGTCGACGACCCCAAGCCCATACGAGCCCTCGTAGCCCGCCTCCTCGAAGGCCCTCAGGGCCGCGTAGCCCGGCCTATCCGATTCCGATGTCCCCAGCCGCCTCGAATCCCTATTGGCGAACTCCAGCGATATTTGGCAACAGCCCTTCAGCTCCGGCGCCCATTCCGCCAATAGGCCGTAATCGCTATAGCAATTGTGGAGGCTGACCCTGCATGGGAGGCCCGAGGCCGATTCCCTGAAGGCCTCGGCGAAGAGCCCCATCTCCCATTCGCCCGGGTGGGTGGTGGCCGCCGGCTCGTCGATCTGTATCCATTCCGCGCCGGCGGAGGCCAAATCCCTCAGCTCGGGCCTCAGGACCTCCCGGGCCAAATCGAGGACCAGATCCCTCTTGGCGCCCTCCCTTTGGGCCCTGAGGCCCTTCGCCTTTGCCTTCCAAGCCCTTCGATAATATTCATCGAAGGACCAATCCGCCAGCGTATAGGCCCCGGTCACCGGGACCTTCAAGGGCCTATGGGCCCTCGATTTGGCGAAGAGGAACTCCTCCAAATATATCGGCTTGGCCCTCCTGGGCCTATCGACGCAGGCCGCCTTCCTATAGTATTTATTATCGAAGGATCGGACCTCGCCCAAGAAGGCGAAGCCCTCGATGGAGGCGATCGCGTGCTCGTACATCTCCCTCCGCCATTGCTCCCCATCGAAGACGACGTCGAGGCCCGCCGACTCCAATAGCCCTATGGCGTATACGGCGGACCATTCCAAGGCGGCCCTCCGCCTTTCGGGGGAATCGGGCGCCCTGAGGGCCTCCAAAAGGGCCCCGTGGCCCCCTATGCCCAGCCTTTCGCCCCATAGCCTCGCCTCCGCCAAATCCGCCTCCGAAACCGCCTCCCCCCTGTAGGCCTTCACCCTCCAAGCGGGCTTGGAGAGGCTACCGATCTCCATCGTTTCGAAGGGCTTCCGCAAGGCCTGCAAGGCCCATTCACCCCCTCAAGGCCCTCGCCGCCTTGGCCAAGGCCTCGAGCTTCTTATCGGCCACGGGCCTCGGCAAATATTCGAGCTCGCAGCTCGGGCATAGGAACAAATCCCGAACCGGCGTTGTCTCCATTATCTGCTCGGCGAGGGCGGCCATTTCGCCCGGCCCCTCTATGAGCGAGTTCCTGCCATCCGCGATCCCCAAGGCCAAGCCCTTATCGGTTGGGAAATCGGATAGGGCCTCCGGGCCCCCCTCCGCCTCGGTCAAATCGATGCCTATGTCATCGACCGGCAGATCGGCCAAATCGGCCAAGAGGGGCGAGGCATCGCCGAAATATATATGGAGGCAGGTCCTGGCCCCGAGCCCCTTCGCCGCCTTGGAGATGGATTCGAGCGCCATCCCAACCTCATCCCGGCCGGGGGCCCGGCGCCCATACGCCAAGCTCGGCTCGCTGAATTGGATATATCCGAAGCCCATCCGGACCAGGGCCTCAGCCTCCCTATGGAGCGCATCCGCGATCGCCATCGCCATCTCGGCGAAATCCCCGTAGAACCG
>JAWCOP010000174.1:0-2757 GCA_038847005.1 Bathyarchaeia archaeon
GACCAATTATCAACTCGCCGAGGTGGGCTTCGATCCGAACGATCTTGATGCCCTCTTCCTGACGCATCTCCACGCGGATCATTCCGGCGGGGCGATAGCGCTATTGGGGGAGATGGTCATTACGGGTAGGGGGGATCGGTTCGAGATATATGGGCCGCCCGGGACCCGAGATTTCCTAGAGGGGCTCCTCGAGGCCCATTCCAAGGTGCCCGGCCCGATAGGGAAGATCCGGGATTCCTTCGAATTGGCCATTTCCGATGCGAGGCCCGGCCCCTTCTACGATTCGGGGGGCCTCGGGGCCTCCGCCTACGAGCTCAGGCACGCGGCCCTGAATTACGGCTATAGGTTCGAATCCGATGGGAGGTCCGTGGCCTTCACGGGCGATACCGAGCCCTGCGAGGCCCTAGTGGAGCTGGCGAGGGGATGCGATCTGCTCCTCTGCCAATGCTTCAAGATGGAGCCCTCGCCGTTCCACATGGATCCCCGCTCGGTGGCGGACCTCTGCGCCAAGGCCTCCCCCAAGAGGACCGTCCTAGTCCATTTGAGCCCGGAGCTGGATCCGGCGGGGGCCTTGGGGGTCATAAGGGCTATGTGGGACGGGGAGGTCGAGATCGCGGAGGATATGATGGTCCTCGAGGCTTGAGGGCAGCGGGCGGGGATGCGGCCTTTTTGGACCCGGTGAGCAGGGTCTAGGATATACTTTTATAAAAGGTTATACTTTTATAAAAGGAGGGACCATGGGCGGGATGATAGTGATCAAGGACGTGGACGAGGGCGCCTATAGGAGGCTGAAGGCCGAGGCGATGAGGAGGGGGATTAAGGTGGGCCAAGCGGCATCCCAAGCCTTCCGGCTCTGGGTTCAAGAATCGGAGCTGAAACCCCTGAAGGACGTAGATCGCTTGAGGGGGGCTGTGAGAGCCATAGAGGACGTTAGGAGGGGGCTCAAGAGGATCGAGGGATGGTCCAGCGTGGAGGTGATCAGAAGTTGGAGAGAGCGCCCAAGGGCGCGGTCATAGACGCTTCGGTGGTTGCGAAATGGTTCATCCCGGAGGAGGATGGCGAAAAGGCGTCGAGGATTATGGAAAAATATGGCGATGGGGATATAGACCTATACGCCCCGGACCTGCTGATTTATGAGGTCGCTAACGCCCTGCGCTATAGACCCGACGTGAGCGAGGGGGCATTGATCGAGGGCGTGAGGGCCCTCCTCGATTTACAAATAAATTTGATCCCTCCCTCCGTGGAGGTATTATCGAGGGCGATCGAAATGGCCAAGGCGCTCGATCTGAGCGTCTACGATGCCTGCTATATCGCCATCGCGGAGATCTTGGCGACGAACCTCATAACGGCCGATATGAAGCTTTGCGAAAAGTGCAAGGGGACGGGCCTCGCGCTCCCATTGAAGGGCCTCGGCGAGGAATGGGATATACCTTGATGGATCCCGACGCCGCCGTTTTCGTGGGCCGATCGGTCAGGGCGAATAGTAAACGGCCAGCTGGAGGAACTCGTTATCCCCATCGGATCCGTGCCAATGCATCTCGCCCCTCGGTATGAATATCAAGGCCCCGGGGCCGACCCGATGCTCCTCGCCCTCGGTGGCCAATATCCCCCTTCCATCGACGACTAAGACGCCTTGGTCGTATTCGTGGGAATGGAGCTTCGTCCTAACGCCCGGCGGGAATTTCACGATCGCTATCCTCAGCCTCTCGGACCCTATCGATTCATCCACGAGGCTCCTCCATCCAACGGGCCCGAGGAAGAGGCCGCCCTCCCTCCTTCCCAGCTCCAAGCCCTTGGTATCGAACACGATCATCGCGGATCCGCCCCCGCCTTGGGGCGAAGCATCGAATGGAGGCGATCGACCCTCCTCCTATTTATCGCTTTTTTATGCCCCCTCAGGCCCCCGCCGAAGCCCTTCGGGATATGCAATAGCTCATGTATCAGGACCTTATCCCTCTCCTCGCCATCGAGGGCATCGAACCTTTCGGAGATGACCTCTATGACGTACAGCGGGCCGGAGGAGAGGGCCCTTTGCCAAACCCTCGGCAGCCCGTGTATGCGGGCCAAGGCCCTGGAGGCCCTCGAGCCCCTGCTCCTCAGGCATATGACCCTATCCGCATCGATGTGATCGAACCCCAAGGAGCCCACCAGCTCCCTGACCCTTTCTTGGATATCCGGCGCGGGATAATATCTAATCAAGCCGGGCCCCTCCGATGCGAAGCCTTTTTATCCGCTCGCCGGCCTTAAAAGGCCTCTTCCGGCCCGTGGGAGGGGATGCGATTGGCTTCGAGGGATTTCGAGGCGGCGATGAGGACCAACTTAACGCTTTGCGCCCTCGCCCATGGGGCTTGGCATATGTACGAGATGGCCCTGCCGCCCATATACCCGTCCCTGATGAGGGAGCTCTCCCTATCCTATACCCAAGTGGGCCTATTGGTCTCGACCTTCGCGGCCCTAAGGGTTTCGCTCGAGCTGCCCATCGGCCATTTATCCGATAAGAGGGGCTGCAAGCCCTTCGTATCCCTCTTCATGCTCATCTACGCGGCCGGGGTCGTCGGCGTGAGCCTAGCGCGGGATTATTGGCAATTGCTCCTCTCGATCGCCGCGGCCGGGATAGGGGCGAGCGCATATCATCCCGGCGGGACGGCGCTCACGGCCAAATCCTTCCCGAAGGGCAGGGGGAGGGCGATGGGCCTCTCGATAGCCAGCGGCCCGGCCGGCTCAATGATTGGGCCTTTGCTGCTCGGCGTATTCGGG
>JAWCOP010000175.1:0-2344 GCA_038847005.1 Bathyarchaeia archaeon
TAAGGGCGTGGTTAAGAACCCGGCAAACGTGGATTACCAGCGCCGCGGGATAGTAACGAAGGGCGCGATAATCTCCACGCCCTTGGGTAAGGCGAAGGTAACCTCGAGGCCGGGCCAAGACGGCGTGCTGAACGCCGTGCTCTTGAAGGATTTGGAATGAAATCCCCTCCGGATCGGCTTGGATCATGAAGAGACCCGGGAAGATGGTCATCTGGCTGGAGAACCTCAACTCATCCAAGAGCAGGGAGCAGGGCAGGAAGATCCCAAGGGGCTTGGCCATCGATTCCCCCACATTGGAGGAGCTGGAGAGGGCCTCCTTGGGGTTGGGTCTCAAGGTGGATTCGAAGGAGCGCGCCTCCAGGCCCGGGAGCTGGTGGGAGAAGAGCGGGTATTTGGTGGTGGACAGGGGCGGGAGGCCCAGATCGGAGATCCTGAGGAGCTTGGCGATGGCCATCCGGAGGATGCGGGGGAGCCCCTAAGCCGAGACGATCCTCTTAAGGATCTCCTCGCCCCTTTCGAGATCCGAGAGCTTCATGACGATCGAATCGCTCTTGGCCAAGGCACCATAGGCATATTGTATATTGATGCCTTCCCTCCCAAGCTCGGTCGAGAGCTTGAGGAGGAGGTTTTGATCGACCGATCCCACGACTAGGACGTCGCTCTCGGAAACCGCGAAGGAGTTCCTCATCAGGCGCTCCTTTCCGCGATCCGGGTCGCTTAGCAACAGATGGATTATCCCGAACTCGCCGGCGTCCGCTATCATGAAGGCCTCGACGCCTATCCCGCCGTCCCTAAGCGCCTCCAAGACCTTCGATAGCCTCCCGGGTTTGTTCTCGACGAAGACCGAGATCTGCCTCCTTATCCTCAACCCGCCGGCCTCCGGTCCAAGACCCTGACGGCCTTCCCCTCCGCCCTAGGCAAGGAGCCCGGCTCCGCGAGCTCCACGGTCAAGCGGAGCCCTAGGACGTTCTCGAGCTCCGAGGCTATTCTCTCCCTCAGCTCCACTAGATCCTTTAACTCCCCCCTGAAGATATCTCCCGTGACCTCGATCCTCACCTTCAATTCGTCCATATGGCCCCTCTTTTCAACCACTATCTGGTAATTGTTCCCAACCCCAGGCACCCTCATGAGGACGTGCTCTATTTGGCTCGGGAAGACGTTGACCCCCCTTATCTTTATCATATCATCGGTCCGCCCCTTTATCCACGATATCCTCCTATGGGCCCTGCCGCATTCGCATATATCGTCGTCCAAGATCATCGCTATATCCCTGGTCCTATATCTGATCAAAGGCATGGCCTCCCTCGAGAGGGTCGTTATGACCAGCTCCCCCTCCTCGCCGGGGGGAAGGCTCTCGCCCGTCCTCGGATCGATGACCTCCACGAGGAAATGATCCGACCAAACGTGGAGCCCGTCTTGGGCTATGCACTCGAACGCCACCCCCGGGCCACCGACCTCCGATAGCCCATAGGAGTTGAAGACCATGCAGCCGAACAGCTCCTCGAGCTTCTCCCTCGTGCCCTCGGACCAAGATTCGGCGCCGCAGCTTATCGTCTTGACCTTTAGGTCCTTGCTGGGGTCGATGCCCATCTCGATGGCAGTCTCCCCCAAGTAGAGCGCGTAGGATGGTATGCTCGTGAAGGCCGTGACTTCGAAATCCTTCATCAGCTTGATCTGCCTCTTCGTCCCACCCGTTGAAGACGGCACTACCTTAGCGCCTATCAGCTCGGCCCCGTAATGGAACCCGAGGCCCCCCGTGAATAGGCCATATCCCAATATCACTTGGAATACGTCCTCGGGGGTTACGCCGGTCATCGTGAGGCACCTCGCGATGCAATTGGCCCATACCTCCAAATCCCTCTTGCTGTAGGCCACAACAGTCGGGTTCCCGGTCGTCCCGGAGGACGTATGGATCCTCACGACCTTCGAGAACGGGACCGCCAAGAGGCCGAAGGGGTAATTGTCCCTGAGGTCCTCCTTCGTGGTGAATGGGAGCTTCTCCAAATCCTCCACGGATCTTATGGAATCGGGCCCTATGCCCCTATCCCGCAAAAGCCTCCTATAGAAGGCGCTCCCTTCATATACCCTCCTTATGAGCCCCCTCAACCCCTCGCTCTGGACCTCCTCTATTTGCTTCGGGCTCAGCCTCTCGGCCCCCGGCTCCCAGAAGGCGTTCCTTATCAACGCGCCCTTTGCCAGCCCCATTATTTGCCAGCCCACCTCAGGAACGGCCCGGTTAGGCTATCCTCGATGACCTTCTCCGGCGGCCTCTTGGTCGCCAAGCTAACCGCCACGAAGACCAAGGAGCTCGTTATGAATCCGATTACCGCGTAGTAGAATGGGA
>JAWCOP010000175.1:2354-2757 GCA_038847005.1 Bathyarchaeia archaeon
CATATCCCGCCCCCGTCTATGATGCCGGCGACGGCCGTGGCCAAGAACCCGGATAGCATACCCCCGATACAGCCCTCCCTGGTCGCCCTTCTCCAGAAGAGGCCCCCCACGAGGACCACGAACCATGTGGAGAACATCATGCCCAGCGCCGCCCATATGAGCCAAGCGATCAGCGCGGGAGGGGATAGCGCCGCCAATATCGTCAGGCATCCCACTATCGCCACGGCCGCCCTGCCTATGAGCGTGATTGCCCTATCGCTGGCCCTTGGGTTGAGGAGGTTCTTGTAGAGGTCCCAGGAGAAGTTGGTCCCTATGGTCAATAGGAGCCTGTCGGTCGTGGACATCACCGCGGCCAATATGACCACCGCGAACAGCCCCCAGAGCATCGGCGGCACGGCGAACT
>JAWCOP010000176.1:0-2740 GCA_038847005.1 Bathyarchaeia archaeon
TTGTAAACCCTAGCCGTGGCCCTCCTAGCTGCCCAGCATTGCGTATTGACCGCCACCGGAAGGCTGGCGGTATGGCAATGGGCGTAATCCGCGTGGACGTCTAGGGAGGTAACGTTTCCCCCAAGCCCCATCGGTCCTATGCCGGTCGAGTTTATGGCCTTGAGGAGCTCCTCCTCGAGCTTGGCGATCTCCGGGTCGCTATGGCGCTGCCCGATGGGCCTGAGGAGGGATTTCTTCGCGAGCTTGAGCGCGAGGTCCGCGGTCCCCCCTATCCCAACGCCTATTATTGTGGGCGGGCATGGCTGGCCGCCGGATGAGATGACTGAATCTATGACGAACCTCTTTATCCCTACAATTCCTTCGCCGGGCTTCGTCATGGAGAAGAAGGTCATGTTCTCGGATCCCCCTCCCTTCGGGAAGGCCGTTATCTCCAAATAGTCCCCCTCGACGTAGCTCCAATTGAGTATGGGCACGTAGGAGCCGGTGTTATCGCCGCTGTTCTTCCTAGATATGGGGTGCACGGCGTTGGGCCTGAGCGGGATCTCCTCGGTGGCCCTTTTGGTCCCTTTGGCTATGGCCTCGGGGATCCCCTTCACGGATCCGAAGTCGTGGCCGACGTCCAAGAAGAAGACCATCAGGCCCGTGTCTTGGCAAACGGGCCTCCTCATAGATTCGGCGAGCCTTATGTTCTCCAATATGGCGTTCAGGTTCGCCTTGGCTATATCGGACTTTTCCTGCTCCTTGGCCCTCTCCAACGCCTCCTTCACATCCCTCGGGAGCTCTATGACGGCCAACCTGAGGAGGTCGACCGTCAAATCCTCGATCTTCTTCAAGTCGACCAAATTTCCACACCCGAATTCCAATGCGCGCCCTAGGATGGGCTCGGGGTTTTATATAACGATTTGGGATCCAAAGCAGATCCGGGCGCCGATCGGCGCTTGCCTACTTGGCCCTCGGGATATGCCTCGTACCTATCGGCTCCCCTTCCTTGGCGAATTGGGAGAGCAACTCCCTTTGCCTTTGCGTGAGCCTCGTCGGCGTTTGAACGACGACCCTAACGAGCTCATCGCCCCTCCCGAATCCATTCAGCTTGGGCATCCCTTTCCCCCTTAGCCTGAAGACGGTCCCCGTTTGCGTCCCGGGCGGGATCCTCAACTTGGCTGGGCCATCCAAGGTGGGGACCTCGATCTCGGCCCCCAAGGCGGCCTCCGAGAAGCCGATGCGAACCTCGCAGAGCAAATCGTCCCCATTCCTCTCGAAGATCTCATGGGGCTTTACGTTCAGGAATATCAGGAGATCCCCCGGGGGGGAGCCTTCCTCCCCAGGATCGCCCATGCCCGCCATCCTTAGCCCATACCCCGTATCAACCCCCCTCGGGATCTGGACCAAGACCCTCTTCGTCCTCTTGGCCCTGCCGGAGCCGCCGCAGCTCGGGCATGGGAAATCGATAACCGTCCCAGCGCCGCCACAACGGCCGCAGGCCTCCACCCGGACGAACCTCATAAACCCCCTCGAGCTTTCGTACCTAACCTGCCCGGTGCCCTTGCACTCGGGACAGGGCCTAGGCTTCGTCCCGGGCTTGGCCCCAGACCCCCCGCAATGCTCACAAGTTTCGTATATGGGGATCTTGAGCTCCTTCTCGGCCCCCCTAGCGGCCTCCTCGAGCGTTATCTCCAAATCATATCTCAGATCCCGCCCCCTCTTGGGCTCCCTAACGCCTTGGCGCCTCCCGAAGAAGAGGTCGAAGATGCTCCCGAATCCCCCGAGGCCAAATCCCAAATCCCTGAATATGTCCTCGAAATCGGCCCCTCCGAAGATGTCATCCCAGCTATATCTCCCCTCTATGCCCGCGTGGCCATAGAGGTCGTATTGTCGGCGCTTCTCATCGTCCGAGAGCACGGCATAGGCTTCGGAGATCTCCTTGAACCTCTCCTCCGCATCGGGGGATTTATTCCTGTCCGGGTGATATTGGAGCGCCAGCCTCCTATAGGCCGCCTTTATCTCCTCCTTGGTCGCATTCCTCGGAACGCCGAGGATCTCGTAGTAATCCTTCTTAGACATTCGCGCATTACCGATCCTGCTCACTTCTTATCCTCATCGACCACCCTATAATCGGCATCGACGACCTTGTCGCCGGACCCCCGTTCCCCGGAGGGCCTTTGGGCCGCCCGCTGATAAGCGGCCATCCCGACCTCCTGCAGGACCTTGGAGAGCGCCTCCGAGGATGCCTTTATCCTATCCACGTCCTTCCCTTGGAGGGCCTTCCGCAGCTCCTCGACCCCCTTATCGATCCTCTCGGCCTGATCCCCGCTCAGCTTCAAATCCCTCTTCGTCCTCTCGGCGGTATATATCAGCGACTCCGCTTGGTTCCTGAGCTCCGCCTCCTCCCTCCGCTTCCTATCCTGCTCGGCGAATTGCTCCGCCTCCCTGATCATCCTCTCCTTCTCCTCCGGGGATAGCTTCATGGATGATGTTATCGTGATCTTCTGCTCCTTCCCGGTGGCGAGATCCCTCGCGGAGACGTGGAGTATCCCATTCGCGTCTATGTCGAAGGTCACCTCTATCTGGGGGACTCCCCTCGGCGCTGGCGGTATCCCGACGAGGTTGAACATGCCCAGCGAGAGGTTGTCCGCCGCCATCGGCCGCTCGCCCTGTAGCACGTGTATGGTCACGGTCGTTTGGAAGTCCGCGGCCGTTGTGAATATTTGGCTCCTCCTGACCGGTATGGTCGTGTTCCTCT
>JAWCOP010000177.1:0-2696 GCA_038847005.1 Bathyarchaeia archaeon
TTACGGGATCGAGAGGATCGGGCGCCTCGATAGGAAGATGTTCAGGGTACCCTCCATCGCCCTGGAGCAGGCGAGCAGGGAGGTCGAGCGAATGGCGAAGATAACTCTCGAGATGTTCTCCCATTCGAGGGAGATACTTTTCAACGACGACGGGGGCCTTTTCAAGCTCGTCGAGAGGAAGGAGGCCTCGCTGGACGAGGCGCACCATACGTTGGATCGATACCTGACCGAGCTCTCGGAGAGCTCCATGAGCAAGGGGGAATCGGAGAAGCTCTCCGGCCTGTTGCATACGATCACGGATATAGAGAGGATAGGGGATCACGTTAACAACATCTCGGAGATCGGGGTGGCCAAGATAAGGGAGGGTTTGAGGTTCTCGCCCCTAGCGATCGAGGAGCTGGCGCATATGTTCGACGAGGTCGAGAGGATGTACGTCGAGGCCATGGAGGCGTTCCTCAAGGGGGATAAGGGGCGCGCCTTGAGGGTGACGGGGATGGGCCCGCGGATAGAGGCCATGAAGGAGAAGTACATGGAGAACCACCTCGAAAGGCTCAGGAGGAATATATGCTCCCCGAAGGCCGGGATATTGTTCGTCGACCTCCTGAGGAACCTGGAGAGGATAGCCGATCATTCGGACAACATAGCGCATGCCGCGATATTCGGATTTTGAGCATCGCGATGGATGCGCCGGGCTAAGGCCCCTCGGGTCCGATCGCTCGAGCCCGATAACCCCATCGAACGTTTCATCGGTGGAGATTATCGTCCGATCCGGGACGGCGTTCAGGACCGTCGGCGCGTAGTACGCGAAGATCGATTTTATGTTGAATTGCCTCATGATCGCGGCCGCGAGGGGATCGATCCAGACCTTGGTTCAAGTAATTGATGTTCTCCAAAGCCGTCAGCGCCGCGACCCTGGAGATATGTTTCCAGCGGGATCCCCTCCTCCATCGAAACATAATATAACTCGTGCAGGGCCTCTTCTGCTGGCGAAGACCGTTCCGAACTCCCCGCGGGCGATCCGCCTCAGGAGTTTATCCGCAGTTGGCTTAAACCAATCCTCGGCCTTGGCGTGCGCATGGAGCAAATTGGTTCCTATAATCAAAGTTGCCCCTCCCTTTGCCCTTTCCGCGGCGTCCCTTAGCGCGGCCTTTTCGACCATTCCCTTGAGGCCTTCCCTCTCCAGCTCGGTCTTCAACCAATCCCCGAGGCCTCGATCGGACCGGAGGGGAGGGGATCAAGATGAGGAAGGGGCCGGTCGGGATCAATGCCTAGTCCCCCCGACTTTCAAATTTACCCTCAAATGCTAATTTTCCCACGGGGTCCTATAGAGGGGTGCCGCGCGGCAATAACATCCGAAAGGCGGGCGACCGTTGCCCCCCTAGCCACCGCTTTATAAAGCTTTATATAGAGAAATTGATGTTCGATAATTGGCATTCATATGCCAAAAATAGAGGAGATAGAGGGAATAGGGGCGGTATACGCCAAGAAGCTCATTGATTTGGGGATCAAGACGACCGACGACCTGCTCGAGGCGGGCTCCACCCCGAAGGGGCGGAAGGAATTGGCGGAGAAGACGGGGATCTCGCCAAAGCTCATACTCGAGTGGGTCAACTTGGCCGACCTCTTCAGGATAAAGGGGGTGGGCGAGGAATACTCCGACCTCCTCGAGGAGGCGGGCGTTGATACGGTGGTCGAACTGGCCAAGAGGGACCCCGCGAAGCTCCATGCCAAGCTGGTCGAGGTCAATAAGGAGAAGAAGCTCGTTCGCAGGGAGCCGAGCCTCAAGGAAGTCACGGATTGGGTCGAGCAGGCGAAGAAGCTCCCCAGAAAAGTGGAATATTAGGGCCTCTGGGCCATTACCGATAAGCTCCCATTTTTTTCTTTATGCGCAATAGATGGCGCCCCCTTCGGCAAAGCCTCCTCGAGGGGCCATCATCATCCGAAGGAAACCTTCTTATGGCCATTAATCCATTAATGCGTTCAAAGGTGTTCGCATGTCCCAGGATGAAATTTTGGATGAGCTGAGGCGGATAAGGGAGCTCCTGACCCCAAAGCCGCCCCCGCCGCCTTCGCCGCCGAAGGGGCTATTGGCCGAGTTCATGGATTTCATAGGCAAGGCGGGGGTACTCGGTCTGGCGATCGGATTCATAATGGGGACCTATATCGGCAAGGTCGTTTCGGCCCTCGTATCGGACATAATAATGCCGATCCCGGGCGCCTTCATTGGAAGCGGCGACTGGCGGAACATGGTGATATCGATACCCGTCGGCGCGGGCATGAAATTTGCCATCGGAAACTTCGCTGGCGTGGTCATCGATTTCCTGATAGTTTCGGCCGTGGTCTTCCTCATGGCCCGATACGCGAAGAGGCTGGGGTTAAGATAGCCCGAGCTTTAGTTACAAATCAAAGGATTCGATTCCCACATCGTTCCCTTCCAATCGCCCCGCCCTCCCCTCGAGATCCCTTTCCCCGGCATCTTTGATTTATTTTTGATCTTTTGAGCCCCTTCGCCGAGAAGGGGCCGGAAATGGGCTCCTTTCGGCCCGATATTGATTTATTTGATTTCCTTTGATTTTAATCAAGATTTCAAACGGGCCCTTGCGCGACCCCTCCCCCCTATAGGGGGGCTACGGCGTTATAATCGCGCCGTTGAGAATGCTATTTCGTTCCCCATCGAGCCGGGGGCATCGACCATC
>JAWCOP010000178.1:0-2661 GCA_038847005.1 Bathyarchaeia archaeon
TTATCCTGCTCGTTCTGCGAGCTGTGGCAATTGGGATCGTCCGCGGTTATGATCACCATACCACCCCTGACTCCCAAGTAGCCCAAGGTCATGAGGGCATCCGCAGCCACGTTTAGACCGACCATTTTCATTGAGGTTGATGACCTGAGCCCGGATAGCGATGCCCCCGCGGCGACCTCCAATGCCACCTTCTCGTTCGTGGAATACTCCACATAGATGCCAACCTCTTCGGCGATGGCCGCTAAGCTATCCACTATCTCGGATGCGGGGGTTCCGGGATAGGTCGTAGCAACGCTTACGCCCCCTTCGATGATCCCCCTAGCGATGGCCTCGTTCCCGAGCAGGAGTTGCTTGGAGCCGGGCTTCCCCTCCGCCAGCACCCTTGGCTTCGCCAACTTTGGCACCCGTTACGGCCCTTCCGGGGCTGGTGGGTTGGAGGGCGTTGGATATAAACGATGCGACACCTTAAGCGCAATCGAAGGGGTGCGGGAGTGGGGCCCGCCGTGGGCCTAAATCCCCCGCTTCACTTCTTGATCAGGATCTCTATGACCGATGTATTAGACTTGGTCCCATCCGGGAACGTTATCTCCTCGGATCCTATTTTGACGGATTCTATTTTTATGTCCTTTATGAATGCCCTCCTCAGGGTCTCGACGGCATCGACCGCCTTCGATATCGCTTGCCCCCTAGCCCTCACGGTCAATTCCTTCGCCCCCGAATTAAGTATGGTGACGCAAGCCACCACGTAGTTCATCGTTGGCTTCTTGCCTACCTTCACAACGTTCTCGACCATCCCGAAATCCCCCTTTAGCATCCCCTTTCAGCGCGCCATTTTAAAAGGATATGCCATCCCTTATGCGAACGGGCCACGAGGCGGGGATTTTGCTAAGGCATTAGGATGGATATCAAGCTCAGGGCTATGAGGGCCCCGGCGATTATCAGAACCATCTCCGGCCTTATCTTTATCCCTGGGCTCTCATCCTCGAAGAATCTCAGCAACCCGGCGCTCGTCGCCGGCATTCGAGCCGATTCCTCCCTCTTCTTGCTCACTGGGATCCCCCATCTTGGTTCCCAAGGCGTGCGTTAAAGGCTTTTTGCCCAGCCCTTGGAGGATCTCATGAGTTCAATAAAGGAGAGGGATATTTCATCGGATCCTTATATACTCATAGGCCTCCCTGAGGCTCTCGAAGGCAAAGTGGACCTTCTGGAAGCCCTTACGAAACTCGATCACGTCTCCCCTAACCTTCTCGGGGGGCTCCTTCTTTATGACCACCCTCGCGATCAGATCCGCTATCTCCACCATCTCCTGCTCCCTCATCCCCAGCCTCGTGCACTCCGAGGTCCCGAGTCTGATCCCACCCGGGGCCTCGAAGTGGCGCCCCAGCTTTATGTCATAGGGCAATAGATTCCTGTTCAGGATTATGTTCGCCCTCTCCAACTCCTTTTCTATGGTCCTCCCATCACCATGCTCGGAGATGTCCACTATCAGGACGTGGGACTTCGTGAACCCCTTCTTCTCCCCGAGGACCTTGAATCCCCTTTCGTGAAGCGCTTGGCCCAAGGCCTTGGAGTTCCTGACTATTTGCTCGGCGTATGCCCTTCCGAACTCCAGCATCTCGGCGAAGGTTATCGCCTTACCGGCCACGTGATGGAGGTGATGGTTACTGACGTTCCCCGGGAATACCGCCCTCTTGATCCTATCCGAGAACCTTTCCCAAGACAGCACTATTCCCCCTTGGGGCCCCGGGATCGTCTTATGGGTGCTCGCCGTCATCACGTCCGCCCCCTCCCTCATCGGATCTTGGAATTGGCCTCCCGCTATCAGTCCGGCGACATGGGCCGCGTCGTAGCATATGATCGCGCCGCAATCGTGGAGGGGGCCTTGGAGGTCGGCGACCGGATGCGGGAATGGGAGCACGGAGCCGCCGAACATCGCCAACTTGGGGGCCTTGCCGCGATCCGATGATTCCTTCAGGAATTTAGCTGTAGCGTCCACATCAATGTTCATCTCCTCCACATCGAATGGGAAGTATTCGACCTCCAATCCCCGGACGGATCCCGCCGTCCCGCCTATCTTCTTCCTCCCCATGCTTATGTGGCCGCCGCTCGGTATCGAGAGCGCCATCATCGTATCCCCGGGTTCCGTGAAGGCCGTGTATACCACTAGGTTGGCGCATACGCCCGATATGGGCCGGACGTCGGCGAACTCCGCTTTAAAGAGCTCCTTCGCCAGCTCGATGCAGAGGAGCTCCACTCGGTCTATATACGCGCAGCCCGCATAGACGCGCTCTCCGGGCCAACCCAACCGGGGTCCGTCATAGGACCCTTTCGGCGTATCGATTGCCGAAGTCGCTCATTAGAGCCTCGCGGACCGCGGGCGAGGGAACGTTCTCCGAGGCTATCAAAGGTATGCTCTGGGAGAACCACCTATGGTGTTCCCCAAGCAGCTCGAAAACCCTTTCATAATACTCCCTTGGCTTCATCTCCATTCTCGGGCTAGAATTGTCGCCCGCCCATTAAAAACGGTTCCGCTTGGTCGGCCTTGGGCTTGGGAGGGAGGTGTTGAGCCGGGGATTATGGTGGGGCGAGTGGGAATTTCATGATCTTTCGATCATTTTGAACCCACGACCTCCGGCTCTCGCGCCCTACGCGGGTCCCGAG
>JAWCOP010000179.1:0-2643 GCA_038847005.1 Bathyarchaeia archaeon
GAAGGGCGGGATGGCGCTTAAGGCCACCGCCAACGAGAAGAGGGCTAAGGCGAGCTCGGCGGCGGTTCGGTTCCCCTTCGCTACCGCGACGGTCCTGATGCCCCTCGCCCTATCGCCCTCCGCATCCGCTATGCCCTTCGTAACCTCCCTGCCGGCGTTCGAGAGGAACGCCATCGAGGCGAATATGACCAAAAGGGGCTCCAAGCCGCGGCCGGCCACGAAGCCCCCATATAAGAACGGGATGGCGACGCAAGCGCTGACCATGAGGTTTCCGATCAACCCGGTCCTCTTGCCCTTGGTGGAATAGAGGAGGGAAATCGCCAGCGAGGCTAGCGCGATCATAAAGCACTCCGGACTCGTCGAATGGGCGGCCAAGAGCCCGAGCGCTGCCAGTACAACCGTCAAGGCGAGGGCCTCCCAAGGTTTGACGAGCCCGCTCGGTATGGGGCGATCGGGCTCGTTTATGGCGTCGATATGCCTATCATAATAATCGTTGACAGCCATCGAGGCGCCGGTCAGCAGGAAGCCCGTCGAAAATCCCAAGGGAAGCCGGTGGTTAACGCCCTCGGGCCCCGGGATCGCCAAGGCTATCAGGGTCCCGACGAGGACCGCGAGGCCCGTCATTAGGCAATTGATGGGCCTGATTATCCTCAGGAAAGCCTTCAGCCGCTCGAGGCCATGGCTTCGATCGGTCCCGCCGCCATCCAAGGCGATCGCCGAAATCAAACCGCCCTTAAGGATCTTTAAGGATTTGAATCGATGCGAGGATCAGGGCGACAGGAGGAATCGATTCCCTATGTTGACCCTCTCCAGCCCCGCTCCCTCGGCCGCCCTTTTGCAGGCCTCCGCCAGCCTCGCCGATGTAAGTGGCAGATCGTCCATCTCGAACTGGGGGGAATATGCCAGCAGGGAATAAGGGATCGTGGGATCTATGCCCGCCAAATATTCCGCTATCGCCCTTACCTCCCCCTCGTCCACATAGCCCGGGACCAGCAACGTACTCGCCCTTATGAACGGGACCTCCGGCCTATCCCCATGGAGCTTAGATAGCCTCCTCAGGTTCTCAAGGGCTTGCTTATTGCTAACGCCCGTGAGGGCTATGTGGAGGCTCTCGTTGTAACATTTCAAATCGAACTTTATGCCTCCCCCCGATTCCCAGCTTATCCGGGCTATATCGTCAAGCCAGCTCGGGGCCATGTTGCCGTTCGTCTCCAAGCAAACCCTCAATATCCCATCCCTTCGGCGCCTCGCGATCCTAGCGGCCTCTATGGCGTGGTGGATCTGAGGGGTCGGGTCGCCGCCGAAGAAGCATATGCAGGTGACCCTTGGGCCCGCCATAGAGGCCAGCTCCTCGGAGCTCATCCGCTCCCCCTCGTATATCATCCCCCTGAAGTGCCAGTTTTGGCAGTAGAGGCAATCATATGAGCAGGCGCCGTAGAAGACCGCTAGGTTGTAAAAGCCGTACTCGGGCCCCCTCGCCAAGGAATATTTCGGATACCCGGCGCCGCTCCCGCCGGCGCAGGCCCAAGCCGCGACGCAATTGGTTGGATGCGGATCCAAATATGCGCTCGCGATGCCCACCTCGGGCATCCCGGCGATCCTGATCAACCTCCCCTCCCTGTTTTCAACCAGCCCGCAGAAGCCCCTCTCCCCCTCGCCTATCCTGCAATCGTTGCCGCACCAGCCGCACCTCAGGCCCGAGAGGTTCTTGGGCGGCCTCGGGGGAAGGCCGAACCTCGCCCTGGATCGGGCGTGGGCATCAAGGGCGATCCGAAGGGCCTCCCGGGATCCCTCCTTGGCGCAGTCGCCGCAGATGCCCAAAAATCCTGAGATGCCCTTGGCCCTTCGGCCGCAGAGCTTGCATTCGTATTCCCGGGCCATGAGGCCCCATAGGAGATCGCGGGCCATCGCTTCCCAAATGGCCATCCGGGATATATTAAACCTGATCCCGAAGGGGGAGATGGGACCCTTGGCCCTATACGGCCTCGACCCTCTTTATCTCCGGGATCCTGTTCTTCAGGAACCTGGCGACTCCGAATTGAAGCGTCAGCTGCGACATCGGGCAACCGGCGCAGGCCCCTACCAGCCTCACCTTGACCACGCCGTCCTCGACGTCGACGAGTTCGACGTTCCCGCCATCGGCCTGTATCCGGGGCCTTATCTCCTCCAAGGCCTCCTCGACCTTTTCCCTCGTCAGGGACATGGCTGGGCCTTGGATAACGTCATTATATAAATACTTTCCGGGATGGCGTTGGCCGATGGCTTTTAAGGGCGCGGAGGGATTGAAGGAGCTAGGGCGATCGCGAATGGCCGGGGATTGGTTGGCGCCTCCCATTGTCATCGCGTATTTGATCCCCATCATAGCTTGGTCCCTCTTCTGGGAGGGCTTGGGCCTTTGGTTTTCCGCTAGGAACGGGGATAGAGCTTGGTTCGCCCTCTTCCTCCTAGTTCATTTGATGGGGCTGCCGGAGATATACTACCTCCATAAGCGCCGCTGCTGGCCCTTCGCCAAGCCTGAGGCAAACAGATCGCGCCCACATTGGGGATAATTCGCGGCCATTCATAAAGCCTAAAAGGGCCCAGCCCTCAAACCAACGGATCCGCATTGTACGGTTGGAGCGGCTCTATACTCAGGGTGGACTT
>JAWCOP010000180.1:0-2642 GCA_038847005.1 Bathyarchaeia archaeon
CCATCGCAAGGTAGAGATGGATCGGAAGTATCTGAAGATAATCGAGCGCTCTCGTGTAGCCATAGTATAATTGTATTAGGGACCAAAGGATTGCCACGGCGGAGATCGCCGCGCCTCTTCTGGAGGGCATCAAGGGCCTCATCCTCTTAAAAAAGAGGTTGGGGAATTTCGGGCTACTTCATGTAGCCCATTTCCTTATAATACCTCTCGGCCCCCGGATGGAGGGGTATGGGACTCTTCCAAGCAGTCTTCGGATCGAAGACCTCGCTGGCCTTGTACGCCGCGACCCAAACGTTCCTATTATCGCAAACGGCCTTCGTTATCGCATATGCCACCCATTCGGGCAGGTCCTTGGTGGTTATCAACATAGTGTAGAACCCCAAGGCCGGGACGTCCTCGTCTATCCCCTTGAACTCACCCTTCGGTATGCGGGATTTTATATAGCCGTATTTGCTGCAGAGCTGATCCAAGATATCCTCCCTTAGAGGCAAGAACCTCAGGTTGACGGCGTTCGCCATCTCCGTCCAAGTCGGGTGGCGAGGTGTGCACATTTGCCCGAAGGCATCGGCCGATCCATCCTTCATCTTATCCAAAGCGGCCGCGAAGCTCCCGAAGGAAACGCTACCGCCCCAAGAGATTATGTCCTCGTAAGTTATCCCGTACGACTCCAAGACCTTCCTAGTCGTCCATTCGCCGCTGCTCCCCTTCGTCAGGACCGCCAGCCTCAGCGGATACTTCTTGGCCTTTATATCCTCGAAGCTCTTGATTCCCGTCTCGGCCCTCACGGCGAACGCATACCAATAGGTATCCAAGCCGCCCGCTAGGGCAACGATCCCCGGGATCGATTTATTGTACATCTCTATGCCCTTAATGGCCAACGTGCTCTCGACCGGGAAACCAAAGGCTATATCGGCCTTCCCCTCGCCCAATAGGAGCGGGTTCCCCAAGCCCCCGGTATAGGGCAGGACGTCCACGGTGGAGCCCTCCGGCAGGGCCTTCCTCATGACCCCCGCCATGGCCTCGCCCATGATATACCAACCGCTGCCCGTCGAGAAGGTGGCGAACTTCAGCTTGACCGGCTGCCTAGCGGGCGCGGGGCCCGGTTGCGCGGCGTACCAAGCGTAACCGCCGATTATGGCGATGAGGACTATGATGGCCAAGGCGATCGCTTGCGTTCTAGCAATAGCCCTTTTGGAAACCAACTTTTTCCCCAGAGGTGGTGCTTCCGGATTATATATAAAACTTATTCCGGTTAGCTGGTCCCGATCCGGATCCCCTCCCTGGGCGTATGTTTGAATATAAAGGTCCCTACGAGAGGATCCCAACCCCTTCCGCCCTCGCGACCGCGGAGGCATTATAATAAAAGGGGCATCGAAGCAACGCTTTGGGGATTGATTTGAGCGAATTGGGGCGCGGATCCCTCATCTCCCCCCGCATAATCTTCGGGGTCGGTTCCATCGATGAAATAGGGGGCCTCACATCGGAGTTGGGGAAGAAGGTCATGATAATCACCGATTCGGCGCTGGAGAGGGCCGGCATCCTCGCCAAGGTTATGGATCGCCTGAAGGGTTTGGAAGCGGTAGCGCACGTGATCGAACCGCGCGAGCCGCTCATGGAGGATGCTGAGGCCATAGCGGCCAAGGCCAAGGCGAGCGGCTGCGAGGCGATCATCGGCATCGGGGGCGGCAGCGTCCTCGACCTAGCGAAGGTGGCCTCGATGGCCCCCGCGAACCCCGGCCCCATGGGGGGCTACTTGGGCAAGGATAAGCTAGCGGGGAAGGGTCTCCCCCTAATCGCCATACCAACGACCTCGGGCACCGGCAGCGAGGTGAGCCAAGCGATAGTGCTATCGACCAGGGATGGCATGAAGGCGGCCATCTGGGATCGTAGGGTGATGCCCGATATCGCCATCGTGGACCCGACCCTCACGATCTCCATGCCGCCCAAGGTTACGGCATCGAGCGGCGTGGATGCCCTCAGCCACTCGGCCGAGGCATTGATGTCGAAGCTGGCGAACCCGATAACCGATTGCTTGGCCATAGAATCCATAAGGATCATCTTCAGGAGCCTCCCGAGGGCCTTTGTCCAAGGCGATGACCTTAAGGCCCGATACGATATGTCGATGGCCGCCCTGATGGCGGGCTTGGCCTTCTCCAACTCCAGCCTCGCGGCCGGCCACGCCATAGCCTATACATATTCCCATAAGTATGGGATGGCGCATGGCGCGGCTTGCGGCCTCGCCCTTCCGTACGCCATGGCCTACAACATGCCCGTGATCGCGAAAAAGCTCGCGAGGGCCGCGGAAGCGGTGGGCGTGGCGCCCGGCGATCCATTCGCAATGGGCAGGGGGTTCGTGG
Source organism: Bathyarchaeia archaeon (assembly GCA_038847005.1). Taxonomy (GTDB): domain Archaea; phylum Thermoproteota; class Bathyarchaeia; order 40CM-2-53-6; family CALIRQ01; genus CALIRQ01. The sequence goes on from JAWCOP010000180.1 coordinate 2,358, forward strand.
CGAAAACCATGGAGCTCATCCGGATGGTCGAGATCCCCCTGAGCTTGAGGGAGGTCGGCGGGAGGGAGGAGGATATCGCCATCTTCGCCAAGGACTTGTTGGAGAAGTACTCGAGGCTTCTTCCGAACAATCCCAGGGAGATATCCCAAGAAGGAGCGCTGGAAATACTGAGGAGGGCTTGGGAGGGGGAACCTTTCCCATAAGAAGGGGGCCCATTCATGGGCGTTCAAAGCCCTCTGACCCCCGAGCCTTTCGTCGGCATTTGATGGTTTAAATCAAATTAAT
>JAWCOP010000181.1:0-2638 GCA_038847005.1 Bathyarchaeia archaeon
GCAACAGTTCCGGCAGTCGTTCTAGGAAAGGATCGCACCAATGGCTCCAATATTGGGCTGGATTCTTAACGGGTATGGGATTCTCGGACTCGGGTCCCGCCGAGGGGTTTCCACCCACCGGCAGGCTGAAGAGCTCATTACAATAACCAACGGCTCCCTCGGCGACCATGTGGTCCAGATTGTTCAGGAGGAGGCCTTTTACGTCCATCCCGACCCCCTCCATGAGCCTCAGCAGATATGGCGTATCCCTAGGCCATATGGTCGGGCCATGGTATTCCCAATCCCCCATGTAGGGCATCGATCCAAGATCCCTGACCAAGATCCCGAAGGGGAGCCGGCCCTTGCCGAGCACCACGAGCCTCCTTTGCACGAGCAACCTCTCCGATGCGGCTCTCCAAATCCTGAGCAAGCGATCCTTGCAAAGGGAGGGCCCCAGCGCCGCCGCGGCCACTACGGCGGGCGATCCGAACGTTGGGTCTACGAGCCTATGCGATGGCGAAACGGTCAGGGGAGGAGCATCCCCGCCCTTGAAATATCTGATGAATCCTTCTCGCAATACATCCAATAATTCTTCAATCTCATCGTAAGAACTCAACCCAAATTGATCGCAAGTAGACCTGAGCCCATTGAGGGCTTCAATATAAAGAGCGTTAACCTCCACCATCCCATACTCGCTTGAGAATGGATCGACGCCCTGATCGGCCCAAGCCACGGGCAACCTCGTGGGCCAGCGCTTGTCCCCGAGGTCTATAACGCTATCAATCCAAGAGGAATTAGCCGGGTTACAGAGGATCGAGTCCCGAAGCACCGTCCTGGATATCTCCCCTTCCCTGAGCAACCTTTCGGCCACAAACTCAGCGACTTTAACGCTCTTAAGCAGGAGGTCGCGCCCGCCATAGAAAGCAGCCACCCTCCACGCTACGTTAAAGAGTTGTGGAACGGCATCGCTCGCTAACTCATTGCCGCCCATCATCGAGGGAAGGCCCCCCAGAGCCTTGAGCGCATCAAGGAGATGCCCGATTAGGGAGACAACCTCGCCGCCCCATTCGAGAATCTCGAAGTAGGATTTTAGGTTCCATCTAATCCCCTCCAAGGCGTCCCTAGTCCAAGGCCTCCGGAACCACCAAGCGCCCGCCTCGGGGAACCATATCCCGCTCGCATAAATCGAGAAGGAGGCGAGGTTCATAAATCGGAGGCGAAGCGCCTCGGCCACAGGGCCACGCCCGAGCCTCAATTTCCTAGGTTCGAACGCCGGGGGAGATCTCGCCTGGAGCGCTGGGGGAAGCGGGATGTTAATCCTCAAGGAGCCTTCATTGGAGAAGAACATCGCCGGGATTGAAACCGTGCGCCGGATCTCGACGAACCTCATATTCCCGGAGTCGTTCCTTCTGAACCCCTCCCCGAGCTTATACCTCCATTCGATCATGAGGCCGAGCGGCTCGGGCTTGTCGAACCCATCGATTATTATCCTAAGGGGGATTGCTGAGGGCTTAATGATGAAGGTACCCCCATTCGGCTCGACCTCGTAGGGGCCTTCCCCCCAGGCCTCGGCTGGCCTCGGATCTAAAATCACCGCGAACCAGCAGGGCCTCCCAACGGAGGCCTCTAGGAGGATCCGCCCGGGAGAGCTCCTCAATGAAACCTTATGGGAGATCTCCCCGAGCTCCTTGGAGCCATATCTATAGCGGCAAAAGCCCCGGCCTATTATTACGTCCTTTGCCTCCAACGCGACTCCGGGGATGGAAAAATAGATCGCGTCTATTGTCTTGTATAATGCTCCTCCGATCGGTCCAACTAAAAGCCCCTGCCAAGGGCAATCCCTGTTGCCGCCGTAAAAGACCCTTCCCACAGCTTGGATTGGGGCAGTGAAGGCCGAGGCCGAGAACTCGGCCATTTGGGACTTGAGGATCACTTGCTTATTCCGGGCGTAATCCCAATCTTGGTCCTCAAAAGGTTCGATCCTCCACATCCAAGACCCCGGGGAAATTCAATAGCGCTTAACCTTAGAGTAAATATTCTCCATCTTCTTGGCGACGTTCTCCCAGCTGAAATTCCGCACCTTCTCCTCACCCCTCTCAGATATCCTCTTCATCGCCTCCGGCGAATTGAGAAGGTAGTTTATTCCCCAAGCTACCGATTCCGGATTCGTGTACACCTTGACCCCGTTATTAAAATTATCTATGTTCTCCCCAAATCCCCCCACATCGGTCGCCACGATCGGCCTCCCCGCAGCCCATGCCTCCAGCAGAGTCATACCGAATGGTTCATTCCTACTGGGAAGGCAGACTATATCACAGGAGTTGAGGATCTCCAAATACTGCGGATGGGGAACGAAGCCGAGGAACTTGACGGCATGGCCAACCCCCAACTCATTCGCCCTACCTTCCAGATAATTCCTCATGCCCCCATCCCCTATGAAGATGAATTTTGCGTCCCATCGATTCCCCAATACCTTCGGGATTGCCTCCAATAGGAGGTCCGGCCCCTTCTGATACTCCATCCTGCCCACGAATATGATTAGGGGGGCCAGCGGATGTATCCCATATCTCTCCTTAATTCTCCCGGGATCAACGTTGAGCTTGAACAGACTTGGGTCGATTCCGTTGGGGACCACCTCGATTTTATCGAGGGGCACATT
>JAWCOP010000182.1:0-2631 GCA_038847005.1 Bathyarchaeia archaeon
GAAGATCTCCTTGCCGCATATCTCGCATATCAAGAGCGGCCCCGAGGGGGGTGGGAACTTCGCATAATAAATTTTTCGAGTAGGGTCGTACTCGAGCAGAGCGCGGATCCCTCGTTAGCACCATCGTTTCTCCACACCCTCTCGCCTAGAGGGGCTCCCCCCCGGAGATCTGTGGAAGGGCTTAACATCCCCAGTAACTTGTTAAGCGAATGAAAAATATTTTCCACGGCGTTTTGGTCATTTTCGCGGCCCTCACGATTAAACTTCGCCACCTTCCTTCCCCAAAGTATTCTTTATATCAATGGTGAGGTTTTTAACGCCAGCGCAAAAACCAAAGGCGCTATCGAGCTCCTCATAGCCCCACTTCCAAATTGCATCTTCCGCCCTCACTCCAAGCGCGGATATAATAGCGCCTGGCCCCCCTTTCGCTGACATCGCGGAATCAAGTCAGATCCTGTAGATCGCTCAGCCATTGGAGGAATTAAAAGGGAGGCGGGGCAATTTTAGAGCCGATCCCTTCTGTTGAGAAAAAGTTTATTAAATGGAGCTCGATAGAGTCCGGTTATGGAGAGGTCAAAAATTAATTACATCGTCGATATGCTCATGGTCTTATCCTTTTTTGTTGTGGCAGTTACTGGTTTGGTTTTGTTTTTATTTTTAAATGGCCGCGGAGGGGGAAGATTTTTTGGATCCATAAGGCACACTTATGTTAGCATTCATAATTGGTCAGGGATGATATTTATAATACTCGTGATTGTCCATTTGATCCTCCATTGGGATTGGATCGTGTGCATGACAAAAAATGTTTTTGCCAAAAAATAAAAAAGCTCCAACGGAATACGGCACAATAAATGCCCCTGAAATTTTTACCATCTTTTTATTAAAAGGCTTTGCCGAATACCTCACTGAGAATGGGCTCGATGGAGCGGGAGAGGGCTAGGCCCCTGGACCTTATCAAATTGAGGGGTTTGGCGGATTATCAATTTGGGCGCGGCGCGGGTGCGGCCCTGTTCCCAGAGGAAGGGGTGGAGCTGGTTCGATCCAAGGCCACGGGCCGGATAAGGACCATCTATAGGCATGGGGCCCTATTGGCGACCCTGAGGCCCGGTGACGGCTTCTTGGCGCTGACCGAGGAGGGCGCCAAGGCGATCGTCGAGCGCCTGAGCCCCCCGCCGAACAGGGTGATCGTCAGGTGGGATGTGGGCGATTTCATAAGGGGGGGCAGGAGCGTCTTCGCGAAGCACGTCGTTGATGCCGATCCGGAGCTCAGGCCGGGTGATGAGGCGATCGTGCTCGATGAGGCCGGGGAGTTGCTCGGGGTCGGGAGGGCCCTCATGAGCGCCGCCGATATGCTGAGCGCTTCGAGGGGCGTCGCCGTCAGGATCAGGAGGGGCGCGCCCAAGGGCCGCGAGGGGCCCCAACAAGCTTAAGAGGGCAGGCTTGGAGGCGAGCGCCGGTCGAGGGATCCGGAATCGCGGGTTGGCTTGGATTGTCGCATCCGTTTGGGAGGAAGATCTTCAGGAGCCTCGTCGGCCTTGAGGAAGCAAAGGCGATCCTACTCGAGCATTTCAATCCATCGCCGATCGGCGAGGAGGAGGTCGCCCTCGAGGATGCCCATGGAGCGGTCTTGGCCGAAGATGTATATTCCGGCATAGATGTCCCGAGCTTCTCCCGAGCCGCCGTGGATGGCTTCGCTGTAATCGCCCAAGACACGTTCGGGGCCGATGAGGACGAGCCCAAGGCCTTGAGGATAATCGGTTCGATAAAGGCGGGCGAGGAGCCCAAGCTCGAGATAGAGCCGGGCTCGGCGGCCGAGATAGCCACCGGCGCCCCCATGCCCGGTGGGGCCAACGCCGTGGTCATGGTGGAATATACGCAGACCAAGGGGGATGAGCTGCTGGTCTTCAAGGCCGTTTCCCCCGGCGAGAACGTAACGCCCATGGGCAACGACATCATGGCCGGGGAGCTCGTTCTAAGGAGGGGCCAGAGGATCGCCTCCAGGGAGGCGGGCGTTCTGGCCGCGATAGGGAGGCGGAGGGTCAGGGTTTTCAAGAGGCCCAAGGTGGCGATAATATCGACGGGCGATGAGCTAGCCGAGCCCGGCGAGGCGCTGGGCTTCGGGAAGATATACGACGTGAACTCCTTCTCCTTGAGCTATGCCGTCTTGGAGAACGGGGGTTCGCCTTTGCGCCTCGGGGTCGTCGGGGATGATCCAAGGGGGATCGAGGAGGCCCTGAGGGATGCCCTTCGAAGGGCCGATGTGGTCATAACCTCCGGCAGCACATCGGCCGGATCCGGGGACGTCATCTATGGCCTGCTGGATAAGCTCGGGAGCCCCGGCCTTCTGGTGCATGGGCTCAAGGTTAAGCCCGGGAAGCCGGCCGCCATAGCGGTGGCCGATGGGAAGCCCATATTCGGCCTGCCCGGCTATCCGACATCGGCCATGATCATATACACGGCGTTAGTGGCCCCCGTCATCAGATCCATGGCCGGCTTGGGCGGCGGGGCCGAGGGCATTCGCCAAAGGGCCAAGGTGGCGAGGAGGATCGCCTCCGCCAAGGGGAGGGCGGAGTTCCTACCGGTCCACTTGATCAAGTCCGAATCGGGGGAAGTTTTGGCGTATCCGATCCT
>JAWCOP010000183.1:0-2626 GCA_038847005.1 Bathyarchaeia archaeon
CCCTATCGGATAAGAAGTCCGATCCCATCAGGGAGGCGGACTGCATCGCCTGCTTGGCCTGCGAGGCCTCCTGTCCAACCCAAGCCATAAAGATAACCCCAAAGTGACCGGGGCCTAGTGGAAATCATAATTTAATCAAAATTTTCTTTCCTTAATTTTTCTCGCCCCAATCTCCAGTCGGCGTTTATCTAGGGCCCTCAAGATCAATCATTTGATTCCGATAGGAATCGAACGTTCGGCGCTGCCTCCTCCGGCCTAATCTTTAAGAATAGGTTAGGTCATTAGTGATGGGATCCATAATGCGTTACGGAGAGTTAAACCCCCCGAATAGGATATTGTTGGGCCCGGGGCCCAGCAACGTCCATCCGATCGTCCTCAGGGCGATGAGCTCCCCCTTGGTCGGGCATTTGGATCCTTATTTCATGGAGCTCATGGATGAGGTCATGGAGCTGCTCAGGGAGGTCTTCGCGACCAAGAACAAGGTGTGCTTCCCGATCTCCGGCACGGGCATGGCCGGGATGGAGGCCGCGATCGTCAACTTGGTCCAGCCGGGGGATGAGGTGATCGTGGGATCCAACGGGTTCTTCGGGCAGCGGATGGCGGAGATCGTTCGAAGGTGCCAAGGGAAGCCCATAGAGGTTTTCGAGGAATGGGGCAGGGCAATAAACCCTGAGAAGGTGGAGGAGGCCCTCTCCAGCTCCAAGGCCAATTTGGTCTGCGTGGTGCACGCCGAAACCAGCACCGGCGTCCTCCAGCCCCTCGATAGGATAGCCAAGATGGCCCGCGCGCACGATGCCCTGCTCTTGGTGGACGCGGTCACATCGCTAAGCGGGTGCGAGCTGAAGATCGACGAGATGGGCATCGACGTCTGCTATAGCGGCTCGCAGAAATGCCTCAATTGCCCGCCCGGGCTTGCCCCGATAACGTTCAATGAGAGGGCGATGGAGCGCGTTCGGAACCGGAGGACCAAGGTGCAGAGCTGGTACCTCGACGTTTCGCTCATAGAGCAGTATTGGTCCGAGGGGAGGGCTTATCACCACACGGCGCCGATCTCCATGATCTACGCGCTCCGGGAGGCGCTCAGGATCGTGGCGGAGGAGGGGCTCGAGGCGCGATGGGCTAGGCATAAGAGGAATCGGGACGCCTTGATCCGCGGGATTGAGGAGATGGGGCTGAGGATGTTTCCCCCGGAGAACAGATGTCCCTCGCTGAACGCGATCTCGGTCCCTGAGGGGGTCGAGGATGCCATGGTGAGGAGGTTCCTGCTGGATCGATTCAATATGGAGATCGGCAGCGGGCTCGGGCCCCTCAAGGGGAAGATCTGGCGCGTCGGGCTGATGGGGATCAATTCCAGCGAGCAGAACGTGATCCTATTCCTCGGGGCCTTGGAGAGGGCCTTAAGGGCCGCGGGTTTCCGCGTCAAGGGCTCCGGGGCGAAGGCTGCCATAGAGGCCTATGGCGAGCGGGGGTAGAGGCCTCCCGCGATCCCGAGGGCCCCAAGGGGATTGGAGCAATTTTAAGGGAGGGTGCCTACTCCCATATCCCCAAGGATTTCAGGCATTCATCCTGATAATCGTAAATGAGTAGGTACCAAGCCTCATGATCCTCGAGGCCCTCTATCAAATCGAACAGATCGGAGCAGCACACGATCTTTCACCTCCCAACGCAGCTCTCCTTTCCTTTTTATAAACTTTATGTAGAAATTTTGAACATTTGTAAAGGTAAATATATGGAAAAGGCTCATTTGACGCATAAGGGCCGATCCATCGGGGGTGGCCCAGCAGCGCATCAGGGCCTCGGCCGGCATGGCCCTGACGGCCTTGGGGCTCGCCGCCCTCTCGCTCTCCGGGGAGGGAGCTCGCTGTTCTGGCTTGGATTCGCCCCATTCATAACGCCCAACGCGGCCGCGATAATGGGATCCGTTGAGCCGAGGTTCTTCGAGATGGCTTCATCGACCCTTGCGACGATGCGCTTGAACGGGCAAGCGATGAGCATGGCGATCACGATTATCGCAATTATTAGCCCAGACCGGCGGGGCCCAGATCGCGCCAGAGAACTTCCCTTCGCTCCTGACGGCGTGAGGGGGCCCTGGGCGTTCTCAATCCTCTGCCCGCGGGCATCCTCGCATCGATCGCTAGGGGAGGAGCGAAGGAGCTGGTGGCAGGATGTGCTCACTTTTTTAGGGATGGTGGGAGGGGCTGACTCCCATATTCCAAAATCATCCACGGCCCGATATCGCCGCCATAGTGATCGATTCTTTTGGCTCGTGTTTATGGATTGCTCCCTGTGTCTAGGATGGATCCATCATCCCATCTCTAGGGAAAGTTTATTAGAAAAAGGCGACTCGCTCAAAAAGTGCGGAGCGAATCCCGAATGGAATTCCTCAATAAAACCGCTATAACAAAAGTTCGAGGAATTGCCATAGTTGCGATAATTTTGGTGGCAGCGGTGGCCATAGGGGCCCATTACTCGGCCGCTCCAAAGCCAAGCCCTAAGCCGCTTAGGATCACTATATCCGCTGGACCTAGCGGTAGCATGTGGTACTTGCTCTGCGCAAACCTCTCGAATATGCTTGAGGAAGATTACCCGGGCTCCTTGGCCACTGTGATCGAGGGGGGAGGCCTCG
>JAWCOP010000184.1:0-2613 GCA_038847005.1 Bathyarchaeia archaeon
GATGAATATGAATATGGCCGTGCAGATGAAGGCTATGAGTATCGCGGGCGTGCGGGAGATCGCCCCGTAGCTGGCCACCTCCACTATTATGCCCGTGCCCAAGATCTGGAGCTGGATGTAGGGCAACAGGAAGAATATACCGATCAAGGCGACCAATACGCCCAAGGCCTTGCTCTCATACCTATCGATGAAGAAGTCCGGCTCGGTCAAATAGCCAAACTTCTTCCCAAGCCTATGGTAGTAGGCGGTGAGGAGGAAGCCGGTGGAATAGGCCGTGACGAAATACGCGGGCGCATAAAGGATTGAGGCACCGTGCGTAACCGCCCAGCCCGCTAGGCCCAAGAACGTGAAGGCGCTGTAGATCTCGGCCGCGACGGCGAAGTAGAGTATTAGGAACGATATGCCCCTCTCCGCCACCATCCACTCCGCGAGGCTGAACTTCTTCAGGACCCCGGCCATTATGCCCACTATGGTCGAGATTATCAGCCAGCCGAAGATGATCGCCAGCGAAATCGTCCCTGGGGGAAGCTCCATCCCTATCCACCCCTCGTCCTAACTAGGTAGGCCGCCGTTAGGAACAATGGGCCTATTATCAGCCAAACAAAGTGCCAAAAGAAGAAGAAAGGCATCCCGAGGACCCAGGGCTCGATCCTGTTGACGAACGGCGCGCCGAGGATCAGGATGATCGGCGGTATTGCCGCGATTATCACCGCCTTCTTCTCCTTGGACATGCCCTTACTTCCCATGGACACCACCGAGATTTAGTCCATTTTCAAATAGAAATTTGCCGTTGGCTTTATAACGCTTTCGATAGCCCTTCATGATCCACGCTTGACCTTATTGGTGCATGCTAGCCCATTTATTTACCAGATTGGCTTCCTTCAAAAGGGAGCTCCCGAGGGGCCTCCCATAGGCTCCCCAGCTCCCGCTGGGCCCCCCGCGAAGATAAAAAAGGAGGGGCTCGGCGGGCTTACGCCAAGAGCCTCCTCAGGAAGGTCGCGTATACGGATATGGCGTCGAGGATCTGCTTCTTCTCAACGAACTCATTGGCTGTATGGGCCTGCGCTATATCCCCCGGCCCCACCAAGACCGATGGGATCTTCGCATCGACGGCGGTGAAACGGGCGTCCGTGAACCCCGTCAGGCCCGTTATATCCGGCTTCCTGCCCAGCGCCTCCTCAACGGCGCTCACGGCCATCCTCACCAACGGCGCGTCCTCCGGCAGCTCGAACGGATCGGCGAAGAGGAGGTCCTCGATCCTATAATCGACCAAGGGGTCCTGGGCCTTCACGGCCTTGAGGGCGGATTCTATCTCCCCCTTCACCTCGCCCGGATCCTCGGCGGGCAGCATCCTCCTATCGACCAAGATCTCGCAATAATCCGGTACGACGTTGATCTTGGTCCCGCCGGATATGACGCCTATGTTTATCGTCGGCCTCCCGAGGATCTTATGCACCTTCTCGAACCTTATGGATTGGAGGGCCGAGATGATCTTCGCCATCTTCTCTATGGCGTTTATCCCGCGCTCGGGCGTGCTGCCATGCGCCGCCTTGCCCTTCACGCTTATCTTCGACCAATATACGCCCTTCTCGCATCTGCAAACGTTCAGCCTCGTGGGCTCCCCGGAGAGGCAATAATCGGCCCGGAGGCCCTCCTTGCGCACCAAATAGCCCCAGCCGTCCAATCCGCCGGTCTCCTCATCAACGGTGGCCGTGAAGATCAGGGACCCCTTGAGGGCCACCCCCTCATCCGAGATCTTCTTGACGGCGGCTATCATGGCGGCGAGGGCGCCCTTCATATCCGACGTTCCCCTGCCGTAGATCCTCCCCTCCTTCTCCACCGCCTTGAACGGATCGGTCTCCCAGCCCATCCCGGGCGGGACGACGTCGACGTGGCCGTTGAAAAGAAGCGTCGGCCTCCCCTCGCCCAAAGTCCCGATCAGGTTCGGCTTCCCCTTAACGCCCTCGACTATCCTGGTCTTGAATCCGAGCTCCTTGAGGGCCGATTCTATCCTGCGGCAGATCTCATCGTATTTCTCGCCGGGGGGGTTAACGGATGGTATGGCTATGAGGTCCGAGAGCAGCGAGAGAGCGTAATTCTCGATCCCGCCACCCTTCGACATAGAATTCATCCCCTTTTGTTTTTTTAATGTTACAAATTTAAAGATTTTCCCCGGGATCGCCGAAACGCGATCTTGGGATGAGGCCCGTTGTCGGCCATTCATCAGGGGATTTGGCGAACGGCCTTGGCCCCCGCTTGGGGAAGGCCCCTCAGGGAGCATCGGGCCAATTCGCCGACCTTCTCTGCGAAACCTCTCAGGACCTCCTCCGGATATGGCTCCAGCCCCGAATAGCTCGGGTCCAAGCACTTCCCGGGCTTGAACTGCTGTATGACGTATGGCTTGGATTGGCCGATCGATTTGGCTATCTCCAAAAGCTCGGCCTCCCCCACGAGGCCCGGGACCGCCGTTGTGACGAACTCCACATCCGCATCGGAGGCCTTCAGGAGCTCGAAGCTCCCCCTCACGCCCTCGAAGTCCTCGCGGGTTATGTTCGGCGCGACCTTGGCATAGGCATCGAACCTCAGCGGCGCCTTTACATCCATCGCCACGAG
>JAWCOP010000185.1:0-2580 GCA_038847005.1 Bathyarchaeia archaeon
GGGAAAAACCAAGTTCACGTGCGTCGATGGGCCGGAGTTCGATGGCCACGAGGTCGACTTCGACCTCCTCCTCGATAGGCTGAACCAGTACGTCGAGGAGGAGAGAAGGATAGCGGCGATGGATTGCTGAGGCGCGAACGGGAATGAGCGGCGGGAGGATATCGCCAAAGAAGGTCCCCATGGCCGAGCAGCCCCCGGAGGAGAGGATAAGGAACTTCAGGGAGGTCCCGCTGGGCTATACGCCAGAGCAAGCGATCGAGGAGGCCAAGCGCTGCCTCCAATGCAAGGATCCGCCCTGCATCAAGGGTTGCCCGGTCGAGATCGATATACCGGCCTTCATAAGGCTGGTGGCGGAGGGCAGGTTCAAGGAGGCGGCGCTGAAGGTGAAGGAGAGGAACGCCCTGCCAGCCATCTGCGGCCGGGTCTGCCCCCAAGAAACGCAATGCGAGGCCGTTTGCACGCTGGGCAAGAGGTTCGAGCCTGTCGCGATAGGAAGGCTGGAGAGGTTCGTGGCCGATTGGGAGAGGGAGCGCGAGGGACCGATCGTCCCGAATCCCCCGCCCAAGAGGGGCAAGAGGGTGGCCGTCATAGGCTCGGGCCCGGCCGGGCTAACGGCCGCCGCCGATTTGGCCAAGATGGGCTACGACGTAACGATCTTCGAGGCGCTCCATAAGCCCGGGGGGGTATTGGTCTACGGGATACCGGAGTTCAGGCTCCCGAAGGCCATAGTGGAGGCGGAGGTCGAATACGTGAAGAGCCTCGGGGTCGATATCAGGACCGACTCGGTCATAGGGAGGCTTTATTCGATACGGGAGCTATTCGATATGGGCTATAGCGCCGTCTTCATAGGCATAGGGGCCGGGAGCCCGATGTTCATGGGGATCCCGGGGGAGAACCTGAACGGCGTTTATTCGGCTAACGAATACCTCACGAGGTCGAACCTGATGAAGGCCTACCTCTTCCCGGAGTATCATACGCCCATAAAGACGGGCAAGAGGGTCGCCGTGATAGGGGGAGGGAACGTGGCCATGGACGCCGCCAGGACGGCCCGGAGGCTCGGGGCCGAGTTGGTCTATCTGGTCTATAGGAGGACCGAGGCGGAGATGCCCGCGAGGATCGAGGAGAGGGAGAGGGCGAAGGAGGAGGGCATAATATTCCATTTGCTGACCCTGCCGGTTAGGATAATCGGGGATGAGAACGGGAGGGTGAGGGCCATAGAATGTATAAGGATGGAGCTCGGGGAGCCGGATGAGTCCGGGAGGAGGAGGCCGATCCCGGTGAGGGGTTCCGAGTTCACGATCGAGGTGGATACGGTCATAGTGGCCATAGGGACGACCGCCAACCCGCTCCTCCCCAGATCGACCCCGGGCCTCGAGCTCACAGAGGATGGATACATAATCATAGATGAGGAAACGGGGAGGACGAGCTTGGAAGGGGTTTATGCGGGCGGCGATATAGTGACGGGATCGGCGACGGTGATATCGGCCATGGGGGCCGCCAGGAGGGCGGCGAGGGCGATCCACGAATACCTCTCCGGGAGGGGATAGGGATGGCGGAGGAAACGCTTTCAGCGGCATCCGTATACAAGGGGCGAATCCTCGAGCTGAAGGTCTTCGATGTCAAGCTGCCGAACGGGAGGGAAGCGAGGAGGGAGATAGTGGAGCACCCCGGGGCCGTGGCCATGGTGCCCCTCTTGGATGGCGGCAGGGTGGCCCTCGTGATGCAATTCAGGCTGGCCGCGGGAAGGGAGCTCCTAGAGATACCGGCGGGCACCTTGAGGCGGGGGGAGGATCCAGTCGAATGCGCCAAAAGGGAGCTCATCGAGGAAACGGGCTATGAGGCGGGCAGCTTGGAGCCCTTGGCCGAGTTCTTCTTGGCGCCGGGGTATAGCACGGAGCTCATGCGCCTCTACTTGGCGAGGGATTTGAGGAGGATTGGCCAAAGGCCGGATGTGGACGAACAAATAAGGGTAGTGGAGATGGATGTGGCCGATGCTTGGGGGCTTGTCGAAAGGGGCGGAATCAGGGATGCGAAGACGATCGTGGGCCTCGCCCTAGCGCTCCAAAGGCTAGGCGGGCCGATGGCCTCGGGGATGCGATCCTCGCATTGAAGCTGGATATGCACGTCCACACGCGATTCTCCAAGGATTCGAGCATCGATCCGAGGCATATAGCCAAGCTCCTCGCCGAGGCCGGGATGGATGGGGCCGCGATAACCGACCACGGCTCGTTGGAGGGTTTCAAAAGGGCCGAGGGGCGGGAGGGCATCCTGCTGATCCCGGGCTTGGAGGTGGAAACCGAGGCGGGGGAGCTCCTCGCCCTCTTCGTCGAGGAGCCCGTCGACGCGAGGGATCCTTGGGAGGCCGCGGATTTGATAAGGGCCCAAGGCGGGCTCGTGGTCCTGCCCCATCCCTTCGATCGGTTCAGGAGGGGCAGGCTTAGGCCGGAGCGCTTTCGGCCGGAGGACCTCCGCGAGCTCGTCGACGCGGTTGAGGTCCTCAACTCCAGATGCCTGATGCCCTCCTCGAACCTCTCGGCCTCTAGGCTGGCGGGCGCCTTGGGGAAGCCGGGCACCGCGGGC
>JAWCOP010000186.1:0-2564 GCA_038847005.1 Bathyarchaeia archaeon
GCCTCATTCAGACATCAGCTACGCGATTGTAATCGATTATTTTTCTCTGCTCAAGGTCGTTGGCGCACGGATTATTTAAACCCTTGGGCTGAAATCTCAGACATCCCATTATAAGAAGTACGGGCGAGGATTTCCTAGCCATTATTGCGAGGAAAAGAGGCATTGCGATTATCGCCTTTTTGTCCATCTGCCCATATCTCGTTCAGAATATTTTTCCATAACTTCCTTGAATTTATCCTCCAAGTTCACATCATAATGGTTTGCGAGACAAATCAAGCTGAATAGGATGTCCGCCATCTCCAAGCCGATGTCCGCCTCCGGTTCCGTGCGCTTCTTCCTCTTCATTCCTTCTCTGGCATTCATCTCCCTGGCGAGCTCCCCCACCTCCTCAATCAGGGCGGCCAACATGGATAAGGGGGGCCAGTACCCCTCCTCGAATTGGGCCATCCATTCGTCGACAATTTTTTGAGCTCGATTCATCGTTAATTCACCCATCCCTCTCCCCCATGGAAGTCTGGTCTGAATCGCCCAGAATTTAAGTTAATATTTATCTGAAAATTCCTTTAGGTTGGCATCCTTAAGCATGCTGTAATTAAAGATGGGATTGGATGGCTTGGCACATGATTAATGCGCCTCCTCACCACTAGGATCGGCTAATCGGGAGCCATTAAAGTAGAGATCCCTCCAAGGAAGTACGGAATCAAGGTCGAGCATCAGCCCCAATTGATAGCCCCCGGCCCGCGCAAAAGATTTATAGGGAAAATCTCTTTCCCGTTCTCTAAGCCAAGCGGGGAAGCCTTTCTCAATAGAGCCGCGGGCCTAAAGCCCATCTCGGGGGGTGAGAATGGGAATGGGCGCATCAGAAAGCGCAGGGGAGGGGCCCAAGGATGAAGTCAGGGCCTTGGAGGAAGGCCTAGAGAGGGAGAGGGCAAGGGCTGAGGAATACCTAAACCGCATGAAATACCTCCAAGCGGAATTCGAGAACTACATAAAGAGGATGGAGAAGGAAAGGGCCGGGCTCATGAGGAAGGGGAAGGAGGAGTTGATCATGAAGCTCGTTCCGATTCTCGACGATTTGGAGAGGGCCTTGGATGCCGGGAGGAGGGATTGTTGCAATAAATCGCTGGTGGAGGGGGTGGAGATGGTATTGAGGAGCCTAAGGGAGGTGATGGGGTCCGAGGGGCTCTCCGAGATCGATGCCTTGGGCAAGCCCTTCGACCCATCCCTCCACGAGGCGGTTTCCAAATGCGAAACCTCGGATTATCCGGAGAATACGGTCGTAAGGGAGCTCAGGAGGGGATACCTCCTGAACGGGAGGGTCATAAGGCCGAGCCTCGTTGAGGTATCGGTGAGGCGCGGGGGCGATTGATGTGGAGAAGAAGGAGAAGATTCTCGGGATAGATTTGGGAACCACGAACTCGGCCGCCGCGGTCATAGAGGCCGGTAGGCCAGTCGTCATACCCAGCGCGGAGGGGCCTACGATCGCGGGGAAGATGTTCCCCTCAGTCGTGGCCTTCACGGGGGATGGCCAGCTGCTGGTGGGAGAGCCGGCGAAGAGGCAGGCGATCACCAATCCCGAGGGGACGATCTTCGAGATCAAGAGGAAGATGGGCACCGACTACAGGGTCAGGATCCATGGGAAGGAATATACCCCCCAACAGATATCGGCTTTCATACTCCAGAAGATAAAGAGGGATGCCGAGGCCTATCTCGGAACGCCCGTAAAGAAGGCCGTCATAACCGTGCCGGCGCATTTCAACGACAATCAGAGGCAGGCAACGAAGGATGCGGGCGAGATCGCCGGCTTGGAGGTCGCGAGGATAATAAACGAGCCGACGGCGGCGGCCCTCGCGTACGGCCTCGATAAACTGGATAAGGAGCTGAAGATCATGGTCTTCAGCTTCGGCGGCGGGACGAACGATACGACGATCATGGAGTTCGGCGGGGGCGTCTTCCAAGTCCTAGCCACCAGCGGCGATACCCAAACCGGGGGCGCCGACATCGACAACGCGATAGTGGAGCTCCTGCTCGATGAGTTCAAGCGCAAGACGGGCGTGGACTTAAGGGATGACCGGATGGCCATGATGAGGCTGAAGGAGGCGGCCGAGAAGGCCAAGATAGAGCTCTCCAACCTATTGACCACCGACATAGATTTGCCCTTCATATATTCCGATGCCAGCGGGCCCAAGCACCTCCATTATACGCTAACCAGGGCCAAGCTGGAGGAGATAGCGCTCCCGATCGTCAAGAGGATCGAGGAACCGATAAGGCGCGTATTGGATGACGCGAAGCTCAAGCCGCGGGACATAGACAAGCTGATCCTCATAGGGGGAACTACGAGGATGCCATTGGTCCGGAGGGTGGTGGAGGAGATAGTGGGCATACCGGCGGAGAGGGGAGTGGATCCGATGGAGTGCGTCGCCATAGGCGCCGCCATACAGGGCGGGGTGCTCGCGGGGGAGATAAGGGATCTCCTGCTGTTGGACGTGACGCCCCTATCCCTCGGCGTTGAAACGCTCGGTGGGATCTTCACGAAGATCATAGAGAGGAACACGACCATACCG
>JAWCOP010000187.1:0-2563 GCA_038847005.1 Bathyarchaeia archaeon
TTTAAATCGCAGCTCCCTCAACGCGGTTCCCATCGGCCCTCTTGACCACGAAGATCGGCCCCTCCTTCTCAATTATAACGACCTTATCGCCCCTTTTGGTGGAGTCTTGGAACCTAGCCTTCCAAACCTCGCCCCTCCACATCAGGAATCCCTCCCCCCCGGCTTGGACGTCATCTAGGGCCTCCGCTATCTCCCCAACGCCCTCGCTGTGGATCGGGGGCTTCCTGCGGGCCTTTAGGACCTTGAAGGCGACGAAGGCCACGAAGGCCAAGAAGACCCCCGCCGTCGCCAATATGGCCATAACGAAGGACAGGATCCATTCTTGGGATACGGCCCATTTCTCCGGGCTTAGCGAGAGGAATAGGAAGCTCCCGAGCAATACGCATATGATCCCCGATGTCCCGAATAGCCCGAAGCCGGGGGTCAGGGCCTCGACCAGCAACAACACGAAGCCGAGCGAGAACAGGAGGATGGCGCCCAAATCGACTTGGGCCATCCCAAGCCCTATGAGGCCCAATATCATCAATACCGCCCCAGCTATAATCATCGGGTACATGGCCGCCATGAGTCCGAAGAATATGGCCATGAAGCCGAATGTGAATAGCATATAGCCCACCATGGGCTCGGATACGATCCTGAGGACCTTGACCTTCAGGCTTGGGGAGAACTCCAAGACCAACGCGCCCTTCGTGCTCAACTTGACCTCCCCGCCGACAGTCCTGACGACCCTGCCATCCGCCGCCTCCAATAGGTCCGATAATGTCCTCGCCAATATCTCCACGACCCCTTGCCTATGGGCCTCCTCGGCCCCAAGGTTCAGGTTCCTCCTAACGAAGAGCTCGGCGGCCGTTTCGTTCCTCCCATGCATCCTCGCCCGCTCGATCGCGAGCTTCGCGAGGGCGTTTATGACCTTCGTATCGTTCACCGGGGCGCCGGTCGAGGTGATGGGCTGCGCCGACCCGATCACGGTATGGGGGGCCATCGCCGCCAAATGCGTCGCCAATAGGATATAAGTCCCGGCCGACCAAGCCTTCGCCCCCTCCGGGTAAACGTACCCGATGAAGGGCGTATTCGATGCGGCTATCGCATCCATTATGCCCATCATCGAGTCCACCAGCCCCCCGGGCGTGTTCAATTGAAGGACTATTGCTCCCGCCCCCGCTTGGGAGGAGTAGGATATGGCCTCCTTGACCGCCTCATAACTCGCCGGGGTTATGGTTTCCTCGAGCCTCACGAGGAGAACCCTCGGGCCATATTGGGCGGCGAGGGGATTGGGAACGCGCATCGCCGAGAGGGATGCCAAGAGCAAAAGTATGGCTATGGGCTTGGCCTTCACGTTCATCGCTTGGCCTCCCCTTCCTCCTTCGGCTTCGCGGGCGCCGGCGCCACCTGCTTCGCGATGCCCAAGGCGGCCGCGATATCCGAGAAGGCCGAGGGGGCTATCACTATCATGTTCTTCTCCCTAGCTATCTCGGTGAGCGTTTGGAACTCCCTCAGCCTAATGGCCAAGCTTGGATCCCCGTATGCCTTCGCGGCCTCGGCCAATATCCTCGAGGCCTGCTCCTCGGCTTGGGCCACTATTATCCTAGCCCTCCTCTCCCTCTCGGCCTCCGCCTGCTTGGCGATCGCCCTGAGCATCGCCTCGGGGAGGCTGACGGCCTTTATGGTCACGTTGGTGACCTTTATGCCCCAAGGATCTGTCAATACGTCCAATATGGACGTGAGCCTCTTGCTCAATTCCTCCCTCTTCGATAGCAGCTCATCCAGATCCGATTGGCCCAGCACGTCCCTGAGGGTCGTCTGGCTGAGCAGGTTCGTCGCGCGCATATAATCTTCGACATTGACTATGGCCCTAGTGGCATCGAGGACCCTATAGTATACAACGGCATCGACGTCCACGGTGACGTTATCCCTCGTCACGATCCTTTGAACGGGGACGTCGATCGACTTTATCCTCAAATCGACCTTGACCAGCCTATCGGCGAAGGGGATCTTCAATATCAAGCCGGGCCCCTTGACACCGACGAGCCTCCCGACCCTGAATAGGACGACCCTTTCGTATTCCCTAACGACCTTCACGGAGGCTAGTATCAATATGAGCAGGATCGCGAGGGCCGACATCCATGGGAGGTATTCCAAGATCGGGGTGAAGCGGAGGGGCATCAGGGATGCTAAGACTATCAATAGCAATATCAATAGGACTATTACCCACCCTATGATTGCCCCGGAGGGCTCCCTTTTGATGCTCTCCATTGAGAACTCCCTTGGGGATTTTTCAACATACTCCTATAAAAACCCGATGGAATGACTTTATATGGTCGTTGGGGAGTGAAGGCCATGCCGGTTGTTAGGGAACGGGAGGTCGATTTTTGGGAGGTCCAGCCCGGGCTGAGGGGGAAGGTCCTCGCGGTTGGCGAGAGGTCCATGATGCTATATGGGGTTTTGGAGGAAGGGGCCAGCTTCCCCGAGCATAGCCATCCCCATGAGCAGATCGGGTTCTGCCTCAAGGGGAGGGCCGAGTTCAAGATAGGGAAGGGCATCGAGCTGGTCGAGGAGGGGTCCT
>JAWCOP010000188.1:0-2555 GCA_038847005.1 Bathyarchaeia archaeon
GCTCTTCAACGAGGCGGAGCGCTATCGGGTGATAAGGAGGTTGAGGGAGGCCGTCGGCCTGCTTGAGCGGAGCCCCATCGCCTCCAAGCTCGTCCCGGAAGTTCAGATGAACTTGGCCTTCGCGCTTCCGAACGCGGCCAGCCGAGGGGATGTGGCCGCTATACCGGGCAGGATAGTGAAGGTCGATGGGGGGGTCAAGGCATCATGCCCGCCCGAGTTCGGGGCATCGGGCCACGTCGCCAACACGGTTTTGGCCGCGATGAAGTTCGATGGGAGCGTTAGGAGCGCGTTGAACATCAGGTACTCCGAGGAGATCATAGAGGCGTGCCGCGAGCTCGGCTATGTCGTATCCCACTACGATAGGGCCCTCGAGCCGCCCGAGGTCAAGATGAAGGAAGGCGGCACGACCGCTTGGGGGGCCGAATACGCGATAAGGAGCTTGGGGAGGGTGCCTGACGCCATATACCACAAGGGGGATTGGGGGAAGGAGCCGATGGTCACGTTGCTCGGGAGGGATCCGCTCGAGGTCGTTGAGAAGGCCCTGAGGCTGGCCCGGAGCCTATAGCCTTTCGGGGCCCCGGCGCCCTCGCCCTCTAATGCTCCGCGCGCACGTAGTCCTTGAGGATCTTTATGGCGCAATATTCCCCACACATGGAGCAGGTCCCCTGCTCCACCCGGGTCCTCGAGCCCCTCATCCTCTTGGCCCTCTCGGGATCGATGGCCAACTCTATCTGCTTGGCCCAATCCAGGTCCCGCCTGGCCTCCGAGATCCTCCGATCCCACTCGGCGAACTTCCCCATCCTGGCCAAGTCAGCTGCGTGCGCGGCGATCCTCGCCACCATGACGCCCTCCCTAACGTCCTCCTCCGTCGGCAGCCCTATGTGCTCGGCCGGGGTTACGTAGCAGAGGAAATCGGCCCCGGCCAGCGCCGCGATGGCGCCCCCTATCGCGCTCACGAAGTGATCGTAACCCGGGGCCACATCGGTCACCACCGGGCCTAGGACGTAAAAGGGCGCGCCCCTGCAAATCGCCTTCTCGAGCCTAACGTTGGCCTCTATCTGGTTCAGGGGGATATGGCCAGGCCCCTCCACCATGGCCTGAACCCCCCTCCTCCTCGCCCTTTCGACGAGCTCCCCGATGATCAGGAGCTCGTGTATTTGCGGGCCGTCGGTGGCATCCGCTATGCACCCGGGCCTCAGGCCATCGCCGAGGCTAAGGACCAAATCGTATTCCTCGGCGATATCGAGCAGGTAATCGTAATTCTCGTATAGGGGGTTCTCCTTGCCGTGGTGCATCATCCAAGCCGCCGTGAAGGTCCCTCCCCTGCTGACGATCCCTAGGAGCCTCCCCCGCTCCATTACGCTCCTCAAGCTGGCCTTGGTGACGCCGCAATGGACCGTGACGAAATCCACGCCATCCCTCGCGTGCCTCTCTATGGCCTTGAAGATGTCGTCCTCGTCCATGTGGATTATGGCCCCCTCCTTCCTTTGGGCCTCGATGGCGGCTTGATATATGGGGACCGTCCCGACGGCCACCGATAGCTCCTTGAGGATCCCCCTCCTAACCAAGTCCAGATCGCCCCCCGTGCTCAAATCCATCACCGAATCGGCCCCGGCGTCCTCCGCGATCCTCGCCTTCCTGACCTCCAGATCGGGATCGCATATGTCGGGCGAGGTCCCCACGTTCGCGTTGACCTTCACCCTGAGGCCCTCCCCTATGCCCAGGGGCCTGCCCTTGCCGCCCCTAGCGGGGTTCCTCGCTATTACGATCCTCCCCTCGCCGACCCCCCTCATGACCTGTTCCGGGCTAACTCCCTCCGATTGGGCGACTTCCTTCATTTCCTCCGTCAAATGGCCGCGCTTGGCGGATTTCATTTGGGTCATAATCCAATCGTATCCTCTTTTTCCGCCATCCAGATCACTCTCGGTATTTAAAAACGAATCGTTGCGCATCGGCCTCCCAAATGCCCATGGGAGGCCCATTCGCCCATTCGGTAGGCCGGTCTTCTGGATTTTTCGTCGGGCCGTTGATTTAACCCCGTGATTATAACGCCGTAGCCCCTAGGGGGAGGTCCAAAAGGGCCACCTTGAAATCTTGAACGAAATTAAATCAAGCTTTTCAAATTCGGGCCGAATGGAGAGCCATTTCCGGCCCCATTTCCTCGGAATAAGTTAAATGAATCGAAATCAGGGGATAAATATTAGCCCCTATCTAGACATTCCGGGCCCACCTAGCGCATTCTTGAGGCGCGCCATAAAGCTGGATATATGGACCAATGGGCCGGAGAGCCCCCCCTCGGGCTTGGCCTCCCCCCTCAACAGGGCCCTCCTCAGCCCCTCCGGGTCCTCGGCGCGCTCGAAGGTTAGATACGCCCTCCCGAGCTCCCGGGCAGAATGGGCATCGCTGCCCGCGGTGCCCGGCTTCCCCAAGGCGCCCGCCAGCCTAGAGGCCGAGAGGTTCGAGGAGGGCATCAGGCATCTGGAGTTGAGGACCTCAACCGCGTCGACGAGCTCGCGGAGGTCCTCCGGCCGGAAGCGCTCCGGCCTAAGCCTGCC
>JAWCOP010000189.1:0-2535 GCA_038847005.1 Bathyarchaeia archaeon
GGCTTCGCCGCGCTCCAAACCCTTAGGGAGCGGGATCTGGGCTTAATCATCCACGCCCATAGGGCCGGGCACGCCGCCATGACGAGGAACCCGAGGCATGGGATCTCAATGCGCGCCTTGGCGAAGACGTTGAGAGCCGTGGGCGTGGATCAGCTCCACATCGGCGCGGTCGTCGGGAAGATGTCCGAAACGAGGGAAGAGGTGGCGGGGAACCTCGAGGCGCTGAAGGGGGAGATGGGCCATTTGAAGCCGGTAATGCCCGTGGCATCGGGCGGGCTCCACCCGGCCCTTGTACCGGCGCTTGTGGGGTTCTTCGGGATCGACGTCGTCATTCAAGCCGGCGGCGGGATCCACGGCCATCCTAGGGGGACCGTCGAGGGCGCGAGGGCGATGCGGCAGGCCATCGAGGCTGCCTTGGGAGGGGTTCCCCTAGCCGAGTACGCGAGGGCCCATGGGGAGTTAAGGGCGGCCCTAGAGGCATGGGGCGGCCCTAGGGGCTAGGCCGATCGAAGACCCAAGGGTATCTCCTCCGGACGACTTCCGTCACCGAATGGGGGGAGATTATTCCCTCCTCGCATATGATGCCATGTATGAAATCCCTCCTAGTGACATCGAAGGCCGGGTTCCTTATTATGAGGCCCTCCGGGGCGCCATCCCAAACCTCCGCCGGCCCCCTCTCCTCTATGGCCTCGTAGTCCCCGTAGGCGGTAGCCGAGTCGTATTTGAGGAGCTCCGAAGCCACGTAGAATGGGGTCCTAGCCTCTCGGGCCATGAGGGCTATGGCGCTCGTCCCGATCTTGTTGACAACGTTCCCCTCGGAGGTTATCGCATCGGCCCCCACGATCGCTAAGTCGGCGTCGTTGATGAACGACCTAGCGGCCGAATCCACTATCAAAGTCGTTTTGATCCCCGCCTCGAGCATCTCCCTCGCGGTCGTCCGGCCTTGGAAGAGGGGCCTCGTCTCCGTGCAGATGACCTCGAACCGCTTCCCATCGGCCTTGGCCCTCCTGAGGATCTCCGTGACCGTGGAGGAATGGCAATGCGTGAAGACCACGAACCCATCCCTGATCCTCCTCGCCCCGATCTCGGCTATGGATTCCTTCGACTCCTCAAGGCTTTTCAGGAACGACTTGGAGGCGGAGGAAACGGCCTCGGCCAAGGCCTTCGCCTCCATCCCGCCGCGAGCGCGGACTTGGCTCATTATCCAGCGTATGGCGTTCCTCATGAGCGGCTCAGTCTCCCTAGAGGCGAAGAGGATCTCCTTGGCCTCCAAAAGGGCCTTCAGGAGCCCCTCCCCGCTGGTCGCCCCAGCCTCCCTAGCTAGGGCCTCTAGGGCATTTATCGCCTCTATGGCGACATTCCTCGCGCCTTGGACCTCGAGGCGCCTTATCCTCTCCGCCGCGGCCCGGACCGGTTCCAAGGGCATGGAGCCCATCCCCCGGCCGCTCACCTATCCAGCGGCACGGCCCTCTTGGCCAAGGCCCTCTCCCTGACCTCATGGATCAGCATCTCCATCTTCTCCCCGACCCCAACCGCTCTCACATCCTCGAGCGCCTCCAACGCCTGCTGTAGCTTCGTCGCCCTCTCGGCATATATGGTGAACAAGGGCTCGCCCGCCCCAACCCTATCGCCTATCTTCCTGTGCAGCACGATCCCGGCGCCCTTATCCCTCGGGCAACCCGCCAGCCTAGCCAGCTCAGCCATGGAGGCGTTATCGATCCAAAGCACATAGCCGGCCCTTTCGGAGCGGATCGTGAACCTTTGATCCCCAACCCTTATGTCCTCGGGCCTCACGCCGGGATCGCCGCCCTGGGCCCCTATTATCTCCCTTAGCTTCCCTTCGGCTCTCCCGGACCTAAGGGCCTCGAAGGCCAGCGCCTTCCCATCGCCCTTGCCGGCCATCTCTAGCAGGATTCCTGCTATATCCGTCGCCTTATCGATCAGGTCCGGGGCGCCCCCATCGCCCATCAGTGCCCTTAGGGCCTCCTGGGCTTCGAGGGCGGGCCCAATGGCGTATCCGATGGGCTGCTCCCCATAGGTCACGGCGCATCGCACCTTTATCCCCAACCTCCCGCCGAGCTCCATGAAATCGTTCGCCAGCAGATCCGCCTCCCCGATCGTCTTGACCTTCGCGCCCCTCCCGCAGGGTATATCGACCACAAGGAGGTTTGCCCCCACGGCCTTCTTCTTGCTCATTATGGAGGGCAACAGGAGGGGATCGATTGATAAGGGGTGCTCGACCCTGATGAATATATCATCGGCCGGGGCGAGGTGGAGGGAGCCGCCCCAGACTATGCAGCCATTCGTCCTCTCGACGACATCCCTCATCTCCTCGATGCCCAGGTTCACGGGCATCAGGGCCTCGGCCCTATCCGCCGTGCCCGCGGCCGAGGTGATGGCCCTAGAGGAGGATTTTGGGATCGTCAAGCCGCAGGCCGCTATTATCGGGACCGCCAGCAGGGTGGTCTTATCGCCGGGGACGCCGCCGATCGAATGCTTATCGACGACCAGCGGACTATCCAGATCGAGCCTATT
>JAWCOP010000190.1:0-2486 GCA_038847005.1 Bathyarchaeia archaeon
GTGGACAACAGGGTGGCCAAGGCGGATGAGGTGGCGAAGGCCATGGCGGAGGGCTTCTCAGAGGCGGGCTTGAGCTGCGAATCCCTCGTCGCGAGACCCTGCGGCGGAGCGAAGGTCGTTTGGATGCGTTAGGTTATGGAGCACTTCATTAAATGCATAGGTTGCGGCGAGGAGTTCGAGGGAGATACGGTGATTTATAGTTGCCCCAAGTGCGGGGACCTATTGGAGATCGGGTACGACTTCGGATCGATTCGCGAGGGGATCGGGAAATCGGATTGGGCCTCGAGGCCGCCCTCGGTTTGGAGGTATAGGGAATTCCTGCCCATTGGGCCGTTGATCGAGCCCATAACCTTGGGGGAGGGCGGGACCTCGCTCCACCGATGCCCAAGGCTGGGCGGGAGGATGGGCATCAATCGCTTGATGGTGAAGAACGAGGGCGAGAACCCGACCGGCTCCTTCAAGGATAGGGGGATGACGGTAGGGATAACGAAGGCGCTGGAACTGGGCAAGAGATGGGTCGCCTGCGCATCCACCGGGAATACATCCGCATCCCTCGCGGCCTATGCGGCCAAGGCCGGCATTAGGCGGACGGTGCTGGTGCCCAAGGGCGGGGTGGCGTATGGGAAGATCGCCCAAGCGATCGCCCATGGGGCCGAGATAGTCGAGGTGGATGGGAATTTCGATGAGGCCCTGAGGCTTGTGATCGAATTGGCCGCTAGGATCCCGGAGCTCTATTTGATGAACTCGGTGAACCCGTACAGGCTCGAGGGGCAGAAGACGCTCGCTTTCGAGCTCTTCGATCAATTGGGGGGAAGGGCCCCGGATTGCGTCGTGGTGCCCGTGGGGAACGCGGGGAACATAAGCGCCATATGGAAGGGGTTCAAGGAGCTCGAAGCCTCGGGGATTCTGGATCCCCCCTTGCCCAAGATGATCGGGATCCAAGCCGAGGGGGCGGCCCCGATCGCGAAGGCCTTCAAGTCGGGATCGGATGCAATAGAGCCGATTGAAAAACCGACCACGGTGGCCACCGCCATAAGGATCGGGAGGCCGGCGAGCTGGAAGAAGGCCCTAAGGGCCGTCAGGGAGTCCGGGGGGCTCATGGAGGCCGTGAGCGATGAGGAGATACTCTCAGCGCAGAGGATGCTGGCCGCCGAGGAGGGGATCTTCGTCGAGCCGGCGAGCGCCTCCTCAATAGCGGGCCTCATGAAGCTCAAGCGATTGGGAGAGATATCTGGCGAGGAGGAGGTCGTATGCGTTGCAACGGGCCATGGCCTTAAGGATCCGGAAGTGATAGTTAAATCCTTCAAGGGCCCCCTGAGCTTCCAGGACCTCCTCTCATCCACAAGGGCGATGGAGGCCAGGGCCGCTTAACCGCTCCGGCTCATGCCCCTCTAATGCCGGGATGCGCCATCCCTTTCAAAATTAAAATTATTTAATCCCCGCCATCCCAAGCATTGGGATCTGGAATGGACGTTACGAAACGCTTGGCGCATTTCGCCGCTGATTTGAAGTTCGAGACTCTCCCGAGGGAGGTCGTGGAACAAGCCAAGCTTTGCCTCCTCGATTGGCTGGGCTCCGCGCTGGCGGGCTCTTTGGAACCGCCCTCGAGGATCGTCGCATCGATCGTGAGGGATATGGGCGGGAGGGGAGAATCGACGGTCATAGGCACCGATATCAAGGCGACGAGCATAAACGCCTCATTGGCCAACGGAGTGGCCGGCCATGCGATAGAGCTGGACGACATAAACGAGGATTCTATCGTCCATCCGGCCGCGCCCGTCATGCCGGCCGCCTTGGCGATCGCCGAGCGCGACGGCTTGAGCGGGAGGGACCTGCTCGCGGCCATCGTGGCGGGCTACGAGGTCGAGAACAGGATCGGAAGGGCCATGAACCCCTCCCACTATCAGTACTGGCACGCGACGGGCACCTGCGGGACCTTCGGGGCCGCCGCGGCGGCCGGGAGGCTATTGGGATTGGATGGGGAGGCGATGGCGCGGGCCCTCGGCATCGCTGGGACCCAAGCCGCCGGCTTGATAGAGGTCTTCGGGACCATGAGCAAGCCCCTGAACCCCGGCAAGGCCGCGATGAACGGCGTGATCGCGGCCCTCTTGGCCCAAAGGGGCTTCACCGCCCCGGGCTCGATACTTGAGGCGGAGAGGGGGTATTTCAGGGCGGCCTCGAGGGAGGCCGATCCCGAGAAGATCGTTGAAGGCCTAGGGGAGGGCTATCAGATAATGGAGACGATATTCAAGCGCCACGCCTCGTGCGGCCATGCCCATGCCCCGCTCGACGCCGTTCTGGAGATCGCCGAAAGATATGGAGTAGGGGCGGATGATGTGGAGGAGGTGAGGGTGGGGACCTATCCAATCGCCGCGGAAGTCGTGGGCGGGAATTACGCCCCCAGGACCCCATCCGAAGCCAAGTTCAGCCTGCCATATTGCATGGCGGTCGCGCTGATCCATGGGCGGGCGGGCCTCGGGGAGTTC
>JAWCOP010000191.1:0-2474 GCA_038847005.1 Bathyarchaeia archaeon
CATGGCGACGGAGCCCGCCTCCTCGATCGACTCCATGAGCCCCGCTCGCATTGGCGCACTCAAGAGGCGGGCCGCCTGCGCTATATTGGTGGCATGATCGGCTATCCTCTCGAGGCTCTTCGCCACGATCCTATATCCGAGGCAATCCTTTGGGCCGCTGAGGCCCAGCTCCTTTATCAACGATCTATCGACCACCGCGGATTTCAGCTGTCGGACTACGAAGAAATATAGGCGGTCCACGTCATCGTCCCGCTGTTCAACGTCGTCGGCCAGCGAAAGATCGACTTCCTTCAGGGCCCTCATGGCATCCCTGTGCATTAGCGAGGAGAGCACGTGCATGCGGCTTATCGCGGCCTTCAGCGGAAATTCCGCATGGCCGAGGAGGGATTGCACCACGATGCGATCGGCGGAGCTCTCCATCACCTCCACCCCTACGAGCTTCCTCCTTATCGCGTCCTTGATTCGATATCCCAAGTCCGGCACATGCCCGCCGAGTTGGATGCTTATGACATCGTATCCGGCCAGATAGCGCGCTATTAGGAGCCTAACTATCCCCTCCACATCCTCGGTAGGGGTCGCCTCTATGGAGGCCGACCTCCTCCCCTCGCCATCGGATCCGCCCCTTGGGAGAATGACCAGCGAGTGGTCCGGCTGGGGGAGGATATCCAAAAGGTCGCCCCGCTTCAGCTTTAGATCCTCCACCCACCACTTGGGCAAGGAAACTATGAAGGTTGAGCCCCCGGTCACTTGGACCCTCCTGACCTCCCTTTTGCTCAAGATCCCGCCTCCTATATATTTTCCTAGACATTATTTAGAATATTGCGGAAATATATATATTTTCGCAATTCTATACATATCAAGATTGAAGAGGTGATGGGAAAAATGAACGTCCCGAAGAAAACGGTTGCGATCGCAGCAATTCTCGTCTTGGTAATAATTGCTGGAGCATCGCTAACGCTCCAGCGGCCGATCGGTCCATCCCAACCAACGGTTACGACCCAAACGGGCACGGAGCCCACCCTCGGAAGGAGGATCGCGCTCCTGGGGGCCGGAGCCTCCTTCCCATATCCGCTAATATCGAAATGGGCTCAAGAATATGAGGCCCTGAGCAAGGGTATGGTGGTCGTCAATTATCAAAGCATAGGTAGCGGGGGCGGCATAAAGCAGATCTCGGAGGGGGCCATAGATTTCGGGGCGACGGACGCGCCCCTAACGCCGGATGAGGCGAAGAGGGCGCCGGGCCTCCTCCACATTCCAGAGACCATTGGCGCCGTAGTCTTAGCCTATAACCTCCCGGGGGTCGGCGGGAGGCTGAAGCTGAGCGGCGATGTCTTGGCCGACATATATTTGGGCAAAATCGCCAAATGGAACGACCCGAGGATAGCCTCAATGAACGAGGGGATGGCGCTCCCGGATAGGGAAATGGTCGTCGTGAAGAGGTCCGATTCGAGCGGAACCACCTTCATATTTACGGACTATCTATCGGCGGTGAGCGGCGAGTGGCTGAGGAGCGTGGGGAGGGGCAAGGTCTTCAATTATCCCGAGGCGATGGGCGCTAGGGGGGTCCAAGCCAAGGGGAACGAGGGGGTCACGGCCATAGTTAAGCAAACACCATATTCGATCGGTTACGTGGAGCTCACATACGCCCTTCAAAACAACATCCCATACGCGCTCATCAGAAATAAAGCCGGGAGGTTCATCGAGGCGAACTTCGAAACTATAGCCAACGCCGCCTCCGCCGCAGCACCCAAGCTCCCAAAGGGGGACGAACCTTGGGATAAGGTGAGCATCGTCGACGCGGATGGGGAGGGATCCTATCCCATAGCCAGCTTCACCTACCTATTGGTCTATAAGGACCTATCCTACATGGGCAGGGACAAGGCCCAGGCTTTGGTGGACTTCTTGAGGTGGGCCGTGACCGAAGGGCAGAAATATTGCAAGGACCTATATTACGTGCCTCTCCCGCCCGAGGTGCAGAGGCTCAACTTGGAAACGATATCGATGATCCGGAAATGAGGAGGGATAAGTTCAAATCCCTAACCCTTCTTTTTTCCATCCTATTCCTGATCTTCTCGGCCCTCTTCATCTACGAGCTGTTCTCCGCCTCCAGCCTGACTTGGGGCAGGCTCGGGATCTCCTTCGTGCTCGGCCAAAGATGGGACCCGCTCAATGGGGTCTACGGCGCCCTTCCGTTCCTCTATGGCACTATTGTTTCCTCCACCTTCGCCCTGCTGGCGGCGGCTGTATTGGGGATCGGTGTGGCCATATTCCTATCCGAGATATCGCCGAAGGGGCTTAGGGAGCCCCTCTCGGCCGTGGTGGAGCTAATAGCCGCGATACCGAGCGTGATAATAGGCCTATGGGGCATCTTCGTCCTAGTTCCCTTCATTAGGGATTCCCTTCAACCCCTGCTCTCCCCGCTCTCCTTCATACCACTCTTCTCAGGCAGGAGCCCGAGCGGCCTTTCGATGCTC
>JAWCOP010000192.1:0-2469 GCA_038847005.1 Bathyarchaeia archaeon
AACTTTATCGATGCTCGTTATCTTCGCCCTCATGCCCCTGAAGGGTCCGCCGACGACCTCCACCATATCGCCAACCTTTAGGCCCTCTATCACGGGCTTCGTTTCTATGAACTTCTGCAGGCTGGCGATGGGGACGGCCCCCCTCGTGCGCGCCCTGACGTGCCTCATGCCCGATATGGCTTCATCCACGAATTGCGGGCGGGGCGCCTCCACGAATATATAGCCCTTGATCGCCTCCGAAACGAACACGCTCGCGATCGGTATCCTCTTGGACGCGGCCTTGGAGGCTATCATATCGGCCACGGTCTTCTCTTGGCCCGTTGTGGTCCGGACCGCGTATATCGATGTCTTCTCCTCTTCGGCCAAATCCCAACGGCTCCCTCCGGCTATCGGGGGGAAAGGCCTATGAAATAGAAGAGCAAGGTTATCGCGAATGCCACCCCGCCCAAAACGGTGACCCCGAGTAGGGTTATCTTTAGCACGAGCATCGTCTCCTTCCTAGAGGGCTTCGTGACGACCTTCGCAAGCCTCTTGGTGGATTCGATGAACTCCGAAAGGCCCAGTCCTTGACCCCCCGAACCTTCTTTCCTAAGGGGGCTCCGGATCGCCGGCATTTATGAAGGTTTCGTTCCCCCTTTTAGATCCTCACCGCCTCTATGTCCATCTCCTCGAGGGCCTCCAAGAGGGCCTTCCTCTGGGGGCCCTTCATCCCCTTCCAATCCAGAAGCGCCGTGGAGCAATCCCCAGCGGTCCTCCTGAAGGCCAGCTCGATCGCCGCCTTTGAGAAGCTTTCCTCGAAGAAGTACTTGGGGAATATGTGGCCTATCGCGTATTCGCTATCGAGCTCCGCGCGCGTATGCTTCATGGAATAATGGCCCCCTCCGAAGCCAACCGAGGGGATCCCCGATCCCATGAGGGAGGCGGCGGAGAATACGGCCCTCGAAACGGCCTCGCCGGCCTCGGGATTCGACCAATCCTCCTCGGAGCTCCCTATCTCCGCGAAGAATGAGGGCGCGTCCAAGCCCGCCGGGCCGTGATGGGTGGCCTCCAAGGAAACGAGGAACCCCTCCAACCCAAGCTCGGATTTGGCCTCGTTCAAGGCCCTGAGGGCTATCTTCATCCGTATGGGATCCGCCATCGCCAAGCCCTTGGGACCGGCCCCGCGACCCATAGGATCCCCGGTTGCGTGGATCGTGAGGCAGGGCAATCGCGTGGCGCTTCGATGCCTCGATGCGAATATTATCGCTTCCGCGCCCAGCCTCCTATCGATCCCATCAGATTCGGTCGCCTCGCCATCGATTAGGAAGAGCGAGATGTCCCCCCTATTGTAGCGGGCGCCGTCCCCATCCGCCTCCCGGAAACCATACCGCTCTATGAGCGCCCTAGCTATGTTCATGGCGGCCGGGTCGGATCTTGAGGCGATTATGGCTATCATCGCGATCTTCGCTTAGCCGTGGGCCTCAGCAAAAGGTATAGGACGGCCTTCGCCGTATACAACCTGTTCTCCGCTTGATCCCAGATTATGGATCGATCCCCATCCACGACCTCCGGCTCGACCTCTTCTCCCCTGTGGCATGGGAGGTCGTGCATGAAGTACGCATCCCTCGATGCCATCTCGAACAATTCCCTCGTCACCCTGTACTTCGGGAGGAAGGCCCTCAGCCTCTCCTCGCGCTCCGCATCATAGCCCATGCTCACTATGACGTCCGTATAAACGAAGTGCGCCCCCCTTACGACCTCATCGGGCTCGTGGGATATGAGGATCGAGGCCCCGCTTTCCTTGGAGGCCTCCTCCGCGGCCCTGACGAATTTGGGATTCGGCTCATAGCCCGGCGGGCAGGCCACGCCGATCTCGACCCCTACCTTGGCGCAGGCCACGAGCAGGGAATTGCATACGTTATTGCCATCCCCCACATATGCCAACCTCACCCCGGAGAACCTGCCCTTCTTCTCAAGGATCGTCAGGAGGTCCGCGAGGGATTGCATCGGGTGGCATAGCGCTGATAGGGCGTTCACGACCGGGACGGAGCTGAACTCCGCGAGCTCCTCCAACATCGAATGCTCGTGGACCCTGGCCACTATGCAATCCACATACCTGGAGAGGACCCTAGCGGTATCGGATATGGGCTCCCCCCTGCCGAGTTGGAGGTCCCCCCAACCGAGGTATATAGGATGGCAACCGAGTTGATTGGCCGCGACCTCGAAGGAGGCCCTGGTCCTCGTGGATGGCTTTTGGAAGAGGAGGGCCAAGCTCTTCCCTTCGAGGGGCCTCCGCGGCGGATTCCGCTTCATCCGCTTCGAAACATCGAGGATCGCCTCGATCTCCCTCCTCGAATAATCGATGAGCGTCAATAGATCCCTGCCGAATAGGGATTCCATCCGCCACGACCTCTATCCTATTATATTTTTCACAACGAACTCCGGATCGAATGGGATCAGGTCGTCGTAACCTTGGCCGATCCCGAAGAA
>JAWCOP010000193.1:0-2456 GCA_038847005.1 Bathyarchaeia archaeon
AATCCCCCAGCCTCTCGGCGATGACCTCAAGCGACCTCAATTGTTCGTAATGGAGCTTGGCCCTCCTCGGATCCAGGGCCTCCAGCCTCTCCCAATCCTCCGCGGATTTGACCGCGTATTCGGCCGCTTTTGGAATGGCGGCCCCCTCATCGTATTCCAATCTCCCGCCCCAATCCTCGAGGAAGAATAGACCATCCGGCGTCACCTTCAGGAAATCGACATCGAAATCCTTCAGGAACGCGAGATGCGCCATCGCGTTCTTCTTCCCATCCCTGGCGAACTCCCTGAAGCCAATCCCCGCGTTCAGGTTATAGGCATGCCACCACAGGCTTATCGGGACCCTATCCGGCCCCTCCCGCCTGATGGCCGATAGGAGCCTCTCCCTCGCGCTCATCCCCAGCAATTCTAACACGCCCAACTGAGGGTTCAGCATCCGAAATTAAACCTTTACCAAGCCCGGCCCTACCCGCACAATGGGCCCCTCCCCGAGCCTCACCCTATCCCTAGGGCCTTTGAGATCCCCATCAGCTCCGGCCCGGTGGTCGCGGAGCCAACGACGGCGCCCCTCGTGTTCGCCAATAGCCCGGCCTTCACGAAGGGGATTCCGAAGTTCACGGTCCCCGTCCCAACCGGGACCTTCAGGGCCTCCTCCAAGAGCCTCCTCTCCTCATCGCTTATGGAGGGATGCGCTAGCACGCCGGAGTTCGTCGCGACCGCGAGGGCCCCGACGTACGGGAGGCCGAATATCCGGCCCTTCCTGACCTCAACCCCGAAGAGCTTGGAGAGGGTCCTCAATAGCCCGCTCGGGAGCCGCGGATCGACGATCCCCCCTTCGTCGTTCACCAATATGAGGTTGCCCAGGGCCGTCCTCTTCGATCGGATCACCTCGACCTTGGGGAAATGCGCCCTCAGGATCCGGAGCTCCTCCTCCCCCACCGTATGGGGCACGGCTATGCCGTTTGAGTTCGCGGCGACCAAAACCCCGTTCAGCCTGGAGCCGCAGATGTTGACCGAGCATACCTTGACGCCGAGGGTTTCGCCCAAGATCCTCCTCTTCCCTTCCGGAACTCCCATCGGGATCAGGGCGACCTCCTCGTTGGAGAAGCAGTATATGCCTATGTTGGCGTTGCCGAATATGTCCATGCGCTCTATCGACAAATCCGCCCCTCCCCTCATCCCAAACGCGGCCCCATTCGATCCGATCGGGATGACCTCAAAAGCTTTTTGACGCGCCGGGGATATTGGGCGAGGGTGGTGAAGATGATCGAGATATACGCCATCGAAACCGGCCTTATCAAGCCGGGCGACGACGTCCTAGGGATCGTATTGGATGCCGCGCGGGGGATAGGCTTGGAGATCCGCGATGGCGACGTTCTCGCGTTAGCAACGAAGGCCATCTCGACGGCCATGGGGGCTATCGTCGATCTAAGCGGGGTGAAGCCATCCGAGAGGGCGAGGGATCTGGCCGAGGCCGCATCGCTGGAGCCGGAGTTCGCGGAGCTGGTCCTAAGGGAGGCCGATGAGATATACGGCGGGGTGGAGGGGGCCTTGCTGACGATGAAGTCGGGCATGATGGCCATTAACGCCGGCGTCGATCATAAGAACGTGGGAATTGGGAGGGCCGCCCTCTGGCCCCCGGATCCCCAAGCCGTGGCCGATGGCCTCAGGAGGAGGGCGCTCGAGAGGACCGGCAAGAGGATAGGCGTGATCCTCGTCGATAGCAGGATAACTCCCTTGAGGAGGGGCACCATAGGATTGGCGGTGGCCGCCTCCGGGTTCGAGCCGGTTGAGGATTGCAGGGGGCGGCTCGATATATATGGCAGGCCCCTGAGGATAACTTGGATGGCGATAGCGGACGACCTCGCCTGCGCGGCGCATTTGGCGATGGGCGAAACGGATCGATTGACGCCGGCCGCGCTGATAAGGGGGGCGCGGATCCGCTTGAGCGAATCGGCCGATGGGGGATCGATCAAGATAGGGCCTGGGGATTGCGTCTTCATGAGGGCCCTTTTGGGGCGGGGCCCAAGGCCTAGGCCGGATAGATTATGACCTTTCCCTCCTTATCCTTAACCAGCCTAACCCTCATCCTCCTGGGCGGATCCCCGGAGCCCCTCGACCATATGGCCTCGTTCACCTCGCCGCTTATCAGCACCTCGTCCGCCTTCATTATCCTCTTCGCATAATCCCTGAGCATCCTCGAAACCCTTGGGGCCCTCCTCCACATCGGGGCTATCCAAGCCCTCCTGAAGGATAGGGTGCATATCTTCTCCTCCGCGACCTCGACCTCCTCCGAACGTGATTCCTTTCCCCTTTCGCTCATGGCGCCAATCCTCCGTGGGCCTCAAAACCCCTAAACCTTCAGCCTGCCCCTCCTCCAGTTCCTCCTCTTGGGATTCGTCCGAACCCTGCCCGAGGTCCGCGCGACCACCCATGCGGGCACGGCCCTATTCTCCTTC
>JAWCOP010000194.1:0-2439 GCA_038847005.1 Bathyarchaeia archaeon
GCCCTTTGGGGCAATGGGATCCTTTCCCCCGTCAGATCCTCGTAGAACCTCAGGTCGAAGATCTCGGCGGCGCTCGGCTTTTGCTTTATCAGGCCCAGCTGATGGAGTATGTCGGCGAACTTTAGGATCCCATCGACCCCGGGCTTGGTCGAGTATTTTATGCTCTTGAAGGAGGATAGGATCACTTCCTCGGGCACCCTTATCTCTTGGGATAGGATCTTGGCGGCGCTCTCCGGCTCATCGATCAGAAACCTAGTCGTTTCCATGTGGACCTTCAAGAACCTCCTGACAAGCTCCGGATCGCCCTCTATCATCCTTCGGCTAGCGATCAGGACGCAACAGGGATGGTTCGGCCATAACTCCGAGGATTCGATCAGCTTAACCCCAACGCCCTTGGAAACCGCCAAGGATGGGAAGGGCTCCCAGGCGATGAAGGCGTCTATGCGCTTGGCCTCCATCAACGTGACCATATCGGCTGGGGGCATCTGCTGCAGGGAGACCATTTCCCTCGTTATATTATATTTCAGCAGCAGGTCCACGAGCATCACGGATTGTATGGAGCCCCATAGGGGCATGGCGATCGTCTTCCCCCGGAGGTCGCCGATGCCCGCGAGGCCCTTCTCATAGAGGTCCCTCCTGACCACCAAGGAGGATCCCTCGAAGTTCACCATGGCTATTATCCTGACATCGGTTCCCCTGGAGATCGCCGTTATCGCGGGCGGGCAGCCTACGTAGCCGAAGTCCAGCTCCCCGGCCCTGAACGCCTCCATCTCCTCCGGCCCCGCCGAGAACTCATAGCCCTTGACCCTCAATCCGGCCTTGGAAAAGGAATCCCTCGCCTTGGATATGAAATAGGAGGCGTGGTGGACGTCCCCCCTCAGATATCCGACCCTTATTGGCCTCGCCTCGCCCGCCCCCCCGTAAAAGCTCCAATATATGGCGAGCGCGGAGACCAAGACGATGGCGATCAGGAGTAGCGCCAACTTTCCCTTCATGCTCAACCCCCATCGAGCTTCAATCCGCGCCGCTTTAATAAAAGGTTCGCCGAGAGCGCGATGCTTTTATTGTTCCCCACGGTAATGGGAAGTGGCGAATGATGACGCCATTCGACCCGAGCGCTCCGGGCGCCATGAGGAGGATTCGACGGGCGATCTGAGGCCTCATTCGGAAGTTTTATTTCCAACCCATGGCCGTATGGGGCCACGTCGTGATCCGTATGGCTACCACGGTGGTGGTCGGGGGCTTCTTCGGGGACGAGGGGAAGGGCAAGATAATCTCGTATCTAGCCCTGAGAGATGATCCCGCGATAGTCGTCAGGGCAGGGGTGGGGCCGAACGCCGGCCACACGATACAGCTCGGGGATAGGAAATTCTTCCTCCGGATGGTCCCCTCGGGCTTCGTCAACCAAAGGGCCCTGCTGCTCATAGGGGCGGGGGTCCTCGTCAACCCCAAGGTCCTCCTGAAGGAGATCGAGGAAACCTCCACGAAGGGCAGGATCGGATTGGATCCCCAATGCGCCATCATCGAGGATTTCCACATAAGGAGGGAGGAGGAGTCCGCGCATTTGAGCCAGAAGATAGGGAGCACGAGGAGCGGCGTCGGCGCCTGCGCCGCAGATAGGGCCCTCAGGCTCGCCAAGCTGGCGAGGGATCTCCCGGAGCTGTCGGACCTCCTGATGGACGTGAGCGGCAAGATCCACGAGGCGCTGGCGGAGGGGAAACGAGTGCTAGTGGAGGGGACCCAAGGGACGTTCCTATCCCTTTATCACGGGACGTATCCCTATTGCACCTCCAAGGATGTGTGCGCCTCGGCCCTATGCTCCGACGTCGGCATAGGGCCGAAGGACGTGGGGGACGTCATCATAACCTTCAAATCTTACGTCACCAGGGTCGGCGAGGGCCCATTGGAGGGGCAGCTCCCTAGGGAGGAGGTCGAGAGGAGGGGATGGCTGGAGTATGGAACGGTGACCAGGAGGGAGCGCAGGGCCGCGCCATTCGATTTCGAATTGGCCAAGAGGGCCGTAATGCTGAACAGCGCCACACAAATAGCGCTGACGAAGTTGGACGTCGTCTTCCCGGAGGCGAAGGGTGCCAAGGATTATCGGGATTTGCCGGCCGAGGCGAAGGAGTTCATAGAGAGGATAGAATCGGCGACCGGGATCCCGGTAACCATAATAGGCACGGGGCCAAGCGCCGACGAAGTAATCGATAGGCGAGCGAATCGTTAGAAAGATCCGAACCGAAGACTAAGGACTGGGGACCGATGTTCCCTTAGGGAAAGGAAAAATGGGCCGCTAGGATCGATGCCATTCCCAAGGCCTTTTCACATCACCGTTACGGATTTCGCCAAATTCCGTGGCATATCGGGATCGTATCCCTTCAGGGTCGATGTATAATAAGCGAACAATTGCAATGGCACGGCATATATGGGCGGATATAA
>JAWCOP010000195.1:0-2435 GCA_038847005.1 Bathyarchaeia archaeon
TTTAGGCGCCGGGCCCAGATGATCTTCCAAGATCCCTATTCCTCGCTCGATCCCAAGTTCACGGTCCTCGATACCCTGATGGAGCCCTTGTCCATCCATGGGTTGGGCAGCGGGAGAGGGGAGAGGGTCGAGCTCATCGCCAAGGCGCTGAAGGAGGTGAAGCTCGAGCCGCCGGAGGATTTCTTCGGGAGGCATCCCCATGCCCTATCGGGTGGGCAGAGGCAGAGGTTGGCGATCGCGAGGGCCCTGATCCTGAGGCCGAAGCTCATAATCGCCGATGAGCCCGTTTCGATGTTGGACCTCTCGATAAGGGCCGAGATACTCGACCTCCTGATCTCGCTCAGGGAAAAATTCGACATGTCCTACGTTTATATAACGCATGACTTGTCAACTGCGAAGTACTTCGCTGATACCTTGGCCGTTATGTATCTCGGGAAGGTCCTCGAGCTTGGGCCGATCGACGCCGTGCTGGGGAACCCCCTCAATCCTTACACCGAGGCCTTGATAAGGGCCATCCCGGAGCCGGACCCCGAGAATAGGCGTAGGAGGATCCCGATAGGGATCAAGGGGGAGCCGCCGGATCCCGCGGATCTCCCAAGCGGTTGCAGGCTCCATCCCCGATGCCCGATCGCCATTCCCTTATGCGGCAGGGAGGAGCCGAAGTTGATCGAAGCGGAACCCCTCCATCGCGTTGCCTGCCACCTCCGCTAAGCTCCTTATGGGAGGCGTTCGAAAACTCAGAAGCCTTGGCCCGCCGGATCCTCGGGCTTTATGAGCTCCCTCATCACCACCGTGGCATAGCCCTCCCTTGGGAGGTAAAATCGGAACAAGAGGTCGCCTTCTCCAAGCCATTCGAACCGAAGGCCTTCGATTGGCATCAAGGCCCTCCTATATTTCCCCGCGCAACTCGCCTCGGGCATAACGCCTATGTAGAAAGCCCTCGGCGAAACCCCCTCCTCATCTAGGATCCTCCTCTCGATTTCCCCTTGGGCCCCCTCCGAGAGCCTTGCGCCGTAGCCGAAGACCGGGATCACCAAGCACGCCCTCCCCCCGCTCACGTCCGCGTTTGCCGCCTCGGGATCCCTGACGGGCTTGGGCTCCCCTTGGGGCGAGCCATCGGCGGCCATGGGGGATATCAGATCCCCCTCCCCAACGAATTTGAGGCCAAGGCCCATTCGCATGCGCTCGCTCAATACCCTATTGAACAGATAGGATTGATAGGCCTCGACGAAGAGCCTCCTTAGGCCATGGGGCAATCTCCTGAAGGCCCCGAGGGGATCCGATGGATTGCGATTAATGGCCTTCAAAGCAATCCTTTCCAAGCGCAGGCGCCTAGGATAAGCCGATAAGGCCCTTGCGAAATCCCCGCCCTCGTAAAGCTCCGCCCTAGCCATGAAGGCATCGGGCGGCTCGGATTCGAAGGGCCTCGCCAAGAACTCCATGAGGGCCCCCCGCAAATCGCCCCTCGCGAGGAACCTCCCAACGATATGCGTTACCGGCCTCACCGTGCCGAACCTTTGATATCCGTAAAAGTTGGGGGCTCCCCCTAGGGCGCCCATCTCCCCTAGGGCCCCCATCAAGCTAATCGGATCCGATCGGGCCTCCCTGACCCTTATCTCGAAGAGGTTCCCGGCCGAGCTCCCGGGGCGCAATCCTTCGCTCACGAACCCCTCCGGGATTACCTTGATTGCGCCGATCGCCCTCGCCCCGCTCCCCCCGGCCCAAATCTTGCTCACTGGGAAAGTAACGAATTGGGCCGTGAGGGCCCTCTTGTCCTTTATGCCGGCGAATCCCGCATCCCTCGGCCTGCACCCCATGGCCCTAGCCGCGAGCCCGATCGCGGAGAAATGATCCACGCCCTCCTTCACCAAGACGCATCGGAGGAAATCGCCGCTCCCGGAGGGCTGCCCCCCTTGGAAGGACTCGCTAGCGATCGATCCGTCCAAAAGGCGCTCCCTGACGATGAAGTCCTTCGGATCCGCCCTGAGCCTGCCGCCAATCCCCCTTGAGCCCGTGGCATAGCAGAGCATCCCAACGAGGGAATCGATCTCCGGGACCCCCTCCGGCCCATGGCTCATGAGGGATCCCCTCGGCTAATCCCCACTGGGATCGCGGATATCAATGGAGCGGATCCCGATCCCGCAGCTTAAAGCGGGAATTCGTGGCCGCATTTGGGGCATTTCGCATATCCGCAGCTCCCCATGGTCGCCGATTGGCAACCGGAGCACGCGAAGGCCCTACCATAGCTTATGTCGAATTTGAAGCCGCACTGGGGACAAATGCACGCCCTTCCCATTTCGACCCACCAGCTTAGCATCTATCGCGAGGGCCTTTTGGCCCTCGCTGAATTTTAGCGTTCCGAGCTAGCGCCTCCACCCTCCGCCCCCACGCCAACCTCGGCCAAGGTGGAGCCATAGGATGCCGCGACCTCCAAA
>JAWCOP010000196.1:0-2415 GCA_038847005.1 Bathyarchaeia archaeon
CTGCGGACGTCGAGGAGCGCCTCGGCCAGCGATATCCCGCCCCCCTCGAAGATCCCGACCCTCCTCATCTCGATCGAGCCCGCCGATATGGGAGCCATCCGCGAATTTCTACTCCCAAAAGTTTTTGTTTTCGACCCCTCGCTACTTCTCCAAAGCCAGCTCCATCCGGAGCCTCTCCACAAAATCCCTCATGAACTCCAGCCTAGCCCTCGCGATCTCTTGGGCCCTTTTGGTGTGGAGTTTCGCGGCGTATCTTTCAACGGCCCCGAGCAGGAACTCGGGCGCCTTCCCAACGTCCCCATCGAACTCCCCGCTCAGGAGACCCCTCCCTATGGCCCTGACTATGCCTATGGCCCCGATGAAGTCCAGCAGATCCGCATCGTAGAGGATCTTCGCCTCCAAGGTTTCGGGCTCCGGGCCCCCGAACCTGCTATGCGCCTCTATGGCGTGGGCTATCGCCTCCACGCGCTCGGGCGGGAGGCCCTTTTCGGCTAGGAACCTTCTCGCGATCCTCGCGCCCTCCTCATAATGCCTCGCCCTCCCAACCAGCGGGACCGCTATATCATGGAGGAGGGATGCGGCCCTGAGGACCTCGAGATCTCCCCCCTCGTCACTCGCTAGGATCTCGCACCATCCATAAACCCTATCCGAATGATCCAAGCCGGAGACCTTCTCGCCCCTCAGCCTCTCCTCGGCGAAACTCCGTACCTCCTCCATTATCGACAAAGCCCTCGCCCCCCTAAAGCCCATTTGGAAAACCTATTTATTAATTGCCGCCCCCAAAGCCGATCGCCGGAGATGGCGGTGGTAAGGACGTACAGGGTTTCGGGGATAGTTGCGAAGCCCGGATCCGAGATGAGGTTCACGAAGGAAGTGAGGGCGATCAAGCCGGAGGACGCCTTGGAGAAGGTTTACTGCGAAGTGGGGAGCCATCATAAGGCCAAGAGGTTCGAGATAAGGATAACGCAGCTCGAGGAGTTGCTCGAGGCTTGAGCAAGGCATCGGAGGATCGCTCCAAGCTTGATGAGGAGCTTAGGCAACTTCTGGCCGAGGTTAGATTGCTCGAGGGCTCGGCCCAGACATTGCAGCTGAGGCTGGAGATAATAAACTCCTCGCTCAACGAGGCCGCGATCACCAAGGCCACCCTGGAGGGCATGAAGGGCAGGCCCCCCGGCACGGAGATATTGATCCCCATCGGATCCGGGTCCTTCATCAGGGCATCCCTTTTGGATGGGGAGAGGCTCATAATGGGCATAGGGGCCAACGTTTCGATGGAGCGCTCCTTCGATGAATCCATATCCGAGCTGGCGAGGAGGATCGAGGAGCTCGAGAAGGCTAGAGCATCGGTCCAAGAGCAATTGGCCCAGATCCTGACAAGGGCCGAGCAGGATCGGAGCAGGATAAGGGAGATATTGAGCGAGAGGGGCGGGTACTTGGAGGTTGTTTGAGAACCTTAGGTCGCGCCTCGAGGGGTTGGCGGAGGCCATCGCGAGCTCCGAGCTGAAGGGCCGGGAGCTGGATAGGATCTTGGACGACTTCAGGATATCCCTCCTTGAGAACGACGTCGCCCTATCGGTCGCCGAGGAGCTATGCGAGGAGCTCAGGAGGAAGCTCGCCGGTGGCATCAAGGTCCCGAGGTTCGGCGAGAAGGATAAGGCCATCAAGCCGATCCTGAGGGAGCTGCTCCTCGAGGCCTTGAGGATCGATGGGGGGGCCGACCTATTGGGCTTGGCGAAGGAGAAGAGGGCTATGGGCGAGCCTTTGGTCTTGGTGTTCATGGGCATAAACGGGACCGGGAAGACTACCACCATAGCGA
This sequence comes from Bathyarchaeia archaeon, assembly GCA_038847005.1. GTDB lineage: Archaea > Thermoproteota > Bathyarchaeia > 40CM-2-53-6 > CALIRQ01 > CALIRQ01. The sequence goes on from JAWCOP010000196.1 coordinate 1,817, forward strand.
AAGTTGCTAGGTATTTCGCCAAGAACGGTTTCTCCGTCGTGCTGGCGTGCAGCGATACCTACAGGACCGGGTCCATTGAACAATTGGAGGAGCACGGGAGGAGGCTGGGGATCCCCACGATCAAGCATGAGTATGGGGCCGATGCCGCCGCCGTGGCCTTCGATGCCATAAACCACGCTAGGGCGAGGGGCATAAACGCGGTCCTTATAGATACGGCCGGGAGGATGCAGACCAATAAGAACTTATTGGAGGAGATGAAGAAAATAGTGAGGGTTTCAAATCCGGATCTATCGATCTTGGTGGCCGATGCCTTGGCCGGAAACGACGCCGTCGAGCAAGGGAGGGCCTTCTCGGGGGCCGTGAGGGTGGACGGAATAATCCTGACGAAGTTGGATGCCGACGCTAAGGGCGGAAACGCGATATCCTTGGCGAAGGCCGTCGGGAAGCCCATCCTCTTCTTCGGGATCGGCCAGGGTTACGACGACCTGATCCCATTCGATCCGGAGTTCGTTGTGAAAAATATAATAGGATAGAGGTCGTGGCGGATGGAATCCCTATTCGGCAGGGATCTATTGACGCTCATCGATTATTCGAGGAGG
>JAWCOP010000197.1:0-2402 GCA_038847005.1 Bathyarchaeia archaeon
CTGCCCCTTTACGCCGCAGGAGTTCACCAATATCAGATCGGCCCGCGCCGGATCATCGCATTGGGAATAGCCATCCTCGGCCAAAAGGGCCAGCATTATCTCCAGATCCGCCTTGTTGGCGGCGCACCCATAATTCTCAACGTAGAGCCTCATCCCATGGCGCTCCCCAATCATCTCGGCGATCCCGATTTGGCCTCGGTGGCCGGATGGTGCCTCCAGCTCAAGCGCATGCTCATTGGATGGGAGGCCTTCACCTCATCCACCCTAGATGCGGCCGTGTTGACCGGCGAGCCCTTCACCAGATCCGGGGATGCCCTAGCTTCCTCAAAGATCATTCGGAAAGCCTCGGCCATCCGATCCAATTCCATCTTGCTCTCGGTCTCCGTCGGCTCCACCATCAGGGCCTCCTTCACGATCGGCGGGAAATAAATGGTCGGCGCGTGGATCCCGTGATCCAGCAACCTCTTCGCGATATCCAAGGCGCTGACCCCCGTGGAATCCAGTATCCCCTTCGCGCTCAATACGAACTCGTGCATCCTGATCCCGCTCCTTTGATATGGTAGCTCATAGCCGCCCCCCTCCAGTATCCTCCTCATCAGGTAATTCGAGTTCAGGACGGCGATCTCCGAAACCTCCCTCAACCCCTCGCGGCCCAAAGCCAATATGTAGGCGTAGGCCTTCACCAATACCGCTATGTTCCCGTAGAATCCCCTTATCCTCCCTATGGAGTGCTTGACCCCGTAATAGAGATAATATCGTTCGCCGTCGAACCTCACCAATGGGACCGGGAGGAAGTCCTCCAATTCCTCCGATACCGCTACCGGGCCCGCGCCCGGCCCACCCCCGCCGTGCGGGGTGGCGAACGTCTTATGAAGGTTCAGGTGGGCGACGTCGAAGCCCATATCGCCGGGCCTGCATTTGGATAATATGGCGTTCAGGTTGGCGCCATCGTAATAGCAAAGGCCGCCGCCCTCGTGGACGATCTTGCAGATCTCCACGATGTCCCTCTCGAATATGCCCAAGGTATTTGGGTTCGTTATCATTATGCCCGCGGTCCTCTTGGATAGGGCGCTCTTGAGGGCCTCCATGTCTATGCAACCCCTTTCATCCAAAGGAAGCCTGACGACCTTGAAGCCCGCCATGGCCGCGCTCGTGAAATTGGTCCCGTGCGCCGATTCGGGTATGAGCATCTCCCCCCTCGGCTCCCCCCTGACCATGTGGTATTTCCTGATCATCAAGGCCCCGGCGAATTCCCCATGGGCCCCCGCCGAGGGCTGAAGGCTCACCTCCCGCATGCCCGCGATCTCGCATAGGAACCGGGAGAGCTCGTATAGTATCTGCAGGATCCCCTGCACGAGGCGCTCGTCTTGGAGCGGATGGACCATCCTAACCTTTGCGCTGGATGCCAACGATTCGCAGAACTTTGGATTGTACTTCATGGTGCAACTCCCCAGCGGGTAGGGCGCCGTGTCGACCCCGAAATTCTGTTGGGATAGCCTTACGAAATGCCTGAGGACCTCCGCCTCGGAAACCCGGGGCAGGTTCGGTGGGCGATCCCTCCTGAGCTTGCTCGGTACATGGCCCATCGGATCCCCGACGGCCCTCAATTCCTCCCCGCTGGGCATCGGCACCATGTGCCCCACCTTCCCATCGGAGGAGAGCTCGCATACCAGGGGCTCGGACCATTTGCATTGCCTGAACGGCCTCGAGGCGTTCGACGACATCATCCGCCCCCCACGACCTCCGCGAGCGACTTGGCGAGCCTCTCCACGTCGCCCTTGGAGTGCATCTCCGTTACGCAATACAGCGCCGATTCGCCCAGCTCCGGGAACTCCCGGAGGGGCCTCCCGCCGTGGATCCCCTTCCCCAAGAGCCCCTCATGGATCCTCTCCAAGCGCATCCCGGTGCGATCGAAATTCACCACGAACTCCTTGAAGTGGCTCGCCTCGAAGAGCGGGGCCTTGACCCCCTCGATATCGCCGAGCAACTTCGCGCAATACTTGGACCTAACGAGGATCGTTTCGCATAGCCCCCTCAGGCCCTCGGGGCCCAAGAGCGATAGATATACCGCGGCGGCCAGCGCGCAAAGGGCTTCGTTAGTGCATATGTTCGATGTCGCCCCCTCCCTCCTTATGTGCTGCTCCCGGGCTTGGAGGGCCATGCAGAAGGCCCTCTCCCCCTCCCTAGTGCTCGTCATCCCGATTATCCTCCCCGGCATTTGCCTTAGGAGGTTCAGCCCATTGCAGGCGAATATCCCCAAGTTCGGGCCGCCGAAGTTCACGTGGTTCCCGAGCGGTTGCCCCTCCCCGATCGCTATATCCGCGCCGAGCGCCCCGGGGGGCTTCACGACCCCCAGCGAGATCGGATCGAACCCCACGATGAATAGGGCGCCCCCCGCCTTC
>JAWCOP010000198.1:0-2391 GCA_038847005.1 Bathyarchaeia archaeon
TCCCTTTGGCACTTCTGCTGGGCCCCTCAGCGGACCCTCCCTGACCACTCCTTCAGCGCTTTGCCATGGGGATCCGCGGGCGGCCATCCATAAGGGCGGCTTGAGGCGATCGAGCCCTCAACCCTTAGGACCCTTTTTTAAAGGGAGCGCCGGTCCTAATTATGGGCTAGCTAAGGTTATAAATGGCGGATCGTTTAAAAGGCGCGGATCCCGTCGGGCCCAAATCCCCTAAAGAGATCGGCGAGCAGGTGCTGGGAGGAGTGGGGCGCATGAGCAGAAATTCGGTCGAGGCCCCTGTGGCCCTCAAGGTCCTAGGCCTAACGGATCTAGCGAGGCTCGCGCTGGCCCTCACGGATGAGCCACAGATATTATGGCATTTCGCGTTCGAGGGAAAGCACGTTCTGGCCCACCTCAGCTCCTATCTCTATTGGTCCGGCGATGTGCCGATCCTATCCTATGCCTTCGTTGAGGAGCCGCGGGGGGCCTTCCTCGGGTATAGGAGCGATGGGCAGGCCGGGGAGGAATGCCTCTACTCCAAGGCCCCCGATGACCCGAAGTACAATTTCGCATCGATCGTCGACCTGAGGAGGCCCCCGAAGCTATTCGAGGATTCGTTGAGCGGTAAATTCAAGAGCCCCATGGCCCCCATCCTGATCGATATGGGGGACATATCCAGCATAATCAGGGCGATGCTCCCCCAAGCGGTCAAGGATGGGATGAGCGTGCCCCTATGGCAATTCGGGAGGGGGGATGAGTTCGTGATAGGATCGCATTTCGCCTTCGAACATTACTACAACTTCGATTCCCTCCCCATATTCCTCTACGCCAAGCTCAAGAGGAGGATCGACCTCCCCTTCGTCAAATATAATGCCTCGAGGGATTCCGGGGAAAGGGTCGAGTTCTCTAGGAATACGTCGGACCTGAAGTTCTTCTATGCGAAGATAATAAACATAGAGGATTTCCCGCTCTTCCCATGAGCGCGATCGGCCTAGCGGCCCAAGCCGATCCTCGGGCCAGGCGAACGCCAACTCCCCCATGGTATTCGGCATGGCCGATTGGAAAAATTTTTATTCCAAGCCCTCCTCCAGAGGCCCGGGTTTCGGAGATGGGCGGAGCCAAGAAGAAGAGCATCTCCCAGATGGAGAAGGCCCAGCTCCTGAAGGAGAGGAAGGAGAAAAAGGAGAAGAAGGAGAAGGCCCAAGCCGGGACCGCTGAAAGGCTATTCAGGATAGGGTTCTCCTATGACGAGGGGAAGATCATAGACGCGATGAACAAGATGAAGGTCATAACCCCCTCGGCTTTGGCATCCCAGCTCAATATAACCCTGAGCGCCGCGAAGGAGTTGCTGAGGGACATGGAGAGGAAGCACCTCGTGAGGCAGGTGCTGGGCAACTCGAGGCTGAAGATATTCTCAGTCGTTTCGGCCTAGGACCATCCTGATCCTCGAGCCCTCCCTCAAATCCCCGAGCTTGGCCAAGAGGTCCTCGCGAACCGCCCCGAGCCTCGTCACCTTATCGCCGAACCTAATCCCCTCTAGGAATATGCAGATGGCGGAGGGCCTGGGCCAATAGGCGATCGCCCCCTTGGGGACTTCTTGGATCGGTTTCTCGTTGCCCATGCCCAAGGGGATGCAGAAGTATATCCCCCCATGGGTCTTGAAGGCCCTCCCCTCGAAGGCCCCCCTCCTGCGCAACGCATCAATGGTCCTGGGCGCTAGGAACCTGAGGAGCTCCCCCTCGACCCTAATCCCCCCCTCCACCAGGAACTCCACAGGGATCCTGGAATCCGCCAGCTCGATTTCACCGTCCGGCGACCCTGCGCGAGAGGGAGCGCCTCACCTAATGAGCTTCCTAATTGTATCGGCCATATACCCTATATCATCCTGCGTTACCATCGGGTGGACTGGCAACGAGAGGACCTGCCTCGAGGCCTTCTCGGTCTCCGGGAGCGCCCCCATCCCCAGATCGAACCTCTCCATATAGAACGGCATGAGGTGGACCGGGGTTTCGTAATATACTTGGGCGTCTATGTTCTTGGATCTCAACTTCTCCACCAGCTTGTTCCTCCTGCCGGCGTTGGCCCCCACGAACCTAACCGTGTAGACATACCATGAATTGGATCCGTTATCGGGGCCCTTGGGGGCGGAGAGCTTACCAACCATGCTGAGCGCCTCCCCCAACCTCGCGGCGTTCTCCCTCCTCCTCTCCAACATATCGGGCAACTTTTGCAATTGGACCAAGCCTATTGCGGCCGCTATCTCGGTCATCCTATAATTATGGCCCAGCCTAACCGTCCAATAGGGCCTCGATTCCCCATGAGTCCTGATGGCCCTGAGCGCTTCGGCATAATCGTCGTCGTTGGTGGTTATAATCCCACCCTCCCCGGTGGTCA
>JAWCOP010000199.1:0-2341 GCA_038847005.1 Bathyarchaeia archaeon
CTCAGGGCCATAAGGGGTTCGCCGGCGAAGATAATAGTTTCGCCAATAGGGGGCCAAGCCTTCATATTCGGGAGGGGGAACCAGCAGATATCCCCGGGCGTGATAAGGGAGGTCGGCCTTGAAAACATAGTGATAGTGGCCACGAGGCGGAAGATCGCCAGCCTGAGGCCCCCGAGGCTTTTGGTTGATACGGGGGATGCGGATCTTGATGGGGCGTTGAGGGGCTATGCTAGGGTCATAATCGATTACGGGGAGGAGCTCGTGATAAAGGTCGAATGAGGAACCTCACGAAATATACTTCGGCCCTTCGCCGGCCCTCCTCATGGCCCCCTCCATCCTGCGCTCGGCCTCCCTCAACTTGGCCTTCAGCTCGGCCATCCTTTCTATATCGGGGTCCAAGTTGGATAGGTTCAGCTCCAAGCCGAGCAGGCCCCTCATGACCGAGAGCACGGCCTTGGCCGCCTTGGGATCGGGCATATAGCCCACGGTTTCCCCGAGGAGGCATAGGGCATCGAGGCCCTCGGATCTCGCTAGGGCCGGGATCAGGCCCGCCATCCCCACGATCGGGACCCCGGAGACATCGACCTCCACCCCCAGCCCCTTGAGCCTCTCCATCCAAACGCGGCTATTGGTCGCGCCGTAGACCCTCGGCTTCTCCCTCTCCTCGGAGCTGTAGCCCCCTATCGTGGCTATCAATTTCACCGATTTGGATTTGGCATACTCCAAGATCCTTAGGGCCACCTCATATTGCCCCCTAGGGCTCTGGGGCTGGCAATCCCCCGTCAATATCAAAAGCTCCGCCCCATTCGTTCCCCCCCTCCAATAGTAGAAGTCGTTCTTGGGCAATCTAACAACGCCCTTGGAATTGACTATACCGTAATGCGGGAAATGAGGGGAATAGAGGACCGCGACCCTCTTGGCGCCCAGCTCCCTTATTAGGAAGCTGGCGGCTATCCTTCCGACGGAGCCCAAGCCGGGTAGGCCCCCTATCAACACCGGCTTATCCATCTTCGCCGGCGCTTCCCTTATCAGGGTCCTCAATCCCAATCGACCTGGCCCTATAATCGGCGTATTTATCTTGGGGGGAGAACCTCGGCGGATGGGGTGAAACGGTTCTGCCTCCGCAGGCCGGGCAAGGATCCTTGAGCGTATAGAGCTTGCAAACCGGGCACTTCCTCATCAAAAGCCTCATGCCAAGAGGCTCCCCCTGCCCCCGGCTCCTTCTATCGCCTTGAGGGCCGTTTCCACGGCCTCCCTTAACCTCTTCTCCGCTTCTTGATAGCCCTTGGCCTCGACCTCAATTCGGTACTTTGGCGCCCCCATCGTATATATCCTAACCGAGGAGTCTTGGCCCTTCTTGGCCTTTTTGGCCTTGATCAAGGCCGCCTTTATGAGCTCGATGCCATTGGGCTTATGGCACCTCATCTCCAAGGTCGCGGAAACCTTCACCCTCTCCGGCTTTATCTTCTCCTTCGCGGCCTCGACCAAGGCATTTGACCATTGGGAGGGTATCCCGAGCTTCTCCAAGGGGGCGGAGCCCCTCTCGGCGCATTCCCTCAAGGCTTCGAAGAGGGAATCGTACTTCTCCACGAGCTTCGCCCTGACGCTCCCCGCCTCCTCGGCGCTGGCCCCGAGCGATCCGGCGACCTCCCTGAAGATGGTTTCGGCCCTCCTCTCCTTCTTCCATTCGACCATCTTCTCGGTCCTTTCCCTGCCCGTGACCCTCCTTATCGAGAGGTCCACCTCACCCCTGCTCGGGTTTACCCTGAGGACCTTCAGGACGAGCTTCTGCCCCTCCCTGAGATGGTCCCTTATGTTCCTGACCCAGCTGGTCGAGATCTCGGAGATGTGAACCAGCCCCTCCCTTCCGTATTCGTCCAAGAGGACGTATGCTCCATAATCGGTTATCCTCCTTACGGTCCCTATTACCAGATCGCCCTCCTCTGGGTATTCCACGGACAGGGCCCGCCACCCCCAAGCGCGCTATTATCCTAACTCCTGCACAACCTCGGCCTTCATCTCGGCCTTACCGCCCCTCGGGATCAAGAGCGGCTCCTCGCACACGTTGCAGCTCAAGGCCGTTGAGGACCTATCGAAGGCCGTTTGCTCGTTGCCGCACTTCGGGCATTTGACCCTGAGGAACCGACTTCTGGGCCTCGGTATCAGCTCCTTAACGCGCATATCGCCTCACACCAACTCTATCTTCTTCAACCTTATGCCGAGCCTGGAGATTTCGTAACTGCATACCTTGCACCTCAGCCTTAGCAATTGCCTCTTCGTGGTCTTGGCCGATCTCTTGAGCTCCGGCCACTTCTGCCCGCCGTAACCGTGCTTCTCCCTC
>JAWCOP010000200.1:0-2330 GCA_038847005.1 Bathyarchaeia archaeon
CCTCCCCAGATCCCGGCCCCCATGGATCCCCCTATCGCGCCCGCTCCGCCCATATGAAGCACCAAATATCGCCTCTAATCGCGAATATATAAAACAGGTCCACCGATGGGCTGACGAAGCCCGAGGTCGATCCTCTGGATGGTTTGGGCCCCCGCTCATTCACTCAATTCGGCGTGACCCCTCTAAACATTCGGCGATATATCTCGAGAACTCCTCGAAATCGCGAACCCTTCTTTGGATGAACTCGTATACCAAATCCAGATCTATCAGGGCGTAATCATGCACTAGGAGGTTCCTAAACCCTATCATCGAGGCGACCGACTCGGCGAAGACCTCCGGAATGACCTTCGCCTCCGCCAAGATGGCGGGGATGTCCCTATAGCGCTCCGGCCTCCGGAGCCCGAGGGAGGAGATTATCTCGTTGCCGACATCTATTACGCATTCTATGGAAACTTGAAGATATCTCTCAGCGGCGCCCCTGGCCATGAAATCGCCCTTCAGGCGATCCAAGGGGATCGCTTGTAACTCTTTCAAATACCCTCCATATTCCCTCAATTTGCTCAGATTGCGCAGGATAAGGCCCCTCACCGCATCAGGGATCTCAGGAGGCATTCGTCATACCTCGCGGCCGCCCTGCTGAAATCAAGATATTCGTCTTGGGCCCTCGCCTCGAACTCTATCCTCGCCCCCTCATCTCCGCAGTAAATCACCTTGCCATGCCTTATCACCTGATATTTGAGTAACGGAGGGGCTTCATTTAGGATGACGAGATCAACCTCCCCAAGCCTTTTCGAGAGCTCATCGCTAAGGCGGAGGTAGAGCTCAAGCGAACCCCGATGGGGTTCGGCCAGGAGGACGGCAATATCGATATCGCTATCGGCAGTGGCATTCCCCCTGCTCCTCGAGCCGAATAGGTAAGCAACTAGGACACGCCCCTCTTTCTCGAAGTAGGCCTTCAGGGCCCCGCTCGCGATATCCCGCAATCTTCCCCTGAGCTATCCAATGCGGGCCCTTATTTTAGTCTTCGGGAGCTTAACACCGCCGTTTCCGGGAAGAGGCAGCCGGGCTCAACCTTCGGAAACCGTGGAATCCGTCTGATGGCTTTATTAAACGCGAAGGGGTTTTTAAACTGCAAAAATTACCCGTTGAGGGGGGACCTATTTGAAAAGACATGATCTAATACTAAAGAAGTTGATCAGGATATGTGGGGAGGGCTTTGTCTTCGACGACCGGGATACTCTGCTTCCCTATTCCTATGATGTGGGGAACCTCTCCACGCCGGACGATCCTGAGGGGTTCCCGGAGTTCGTCGTCATGCCAAGATCGGCCAATCAGATACAAAGGATCGTCAGGCTGGCCAATAAGGAGAAGGAGCCCGTCGTTCCGTTCATCTCGGGCGCAAACATGGGGGGTTTGACCATACCATCAAAGGGTGGGATCCTCGTGGATCAGAGGCTCATGAAGGGGCTCTGGATAGATGAGGAAAACCTCTACGCGGTCGTTGAACCCGGCGTTACATTCGGCATGCTCGAGAGGGAGCTCCGAAGGAGGAACCTGCACTTCCCATGTCCTATGGCATCCCCATCCTCAGCCTCGGTGGTCGGGAACGTGCTACTCGCCGGCATGGGCCATCTCGAAACGAAATATGGCTGTCAAGGTGGACTCCTCAACTCCATCGAGGCGGTCTTGCCAACTGGGGAGATCATCAGAGCCGGATCCTGCGCTATTTCAAATCATTGGTTCAGCCGGTTCCCGCTCGCTGACCTGACCGGCCTCTTCGTAGGTTGGCACGGGACGACCGGAATAGTGACCAAGATGGCCATACCGCTCTATAAGAGGCCCGAGTTCAAAGATGTTCTCAACATGGGTTTCGAAAGCTTTGGGGATGCGGCCAAGTTCGTCGCCGAATGGAGCCGACTCGAGCTGGCCCATAGCGTCGAGGGCGTCACATGGGCCTTGGCCCAAGCCCCCTCTCAGAGATGGCCCCTCCCTCCCAAGCCGCCCGGAGACCCCGCTTTCTACCTATTCAGCCTCATATTCGGCCACTCGCAGGAGGAGCTGGATTATAAGAAGAGGGTGCACGACCGCTTGATGAGCGATTTGTTGGCGAAGGGTGAGATCTCCGATGCCAGATACATAGAGATGCCGAAGGAGGCCAAGGAGGCGAGGACTAATGTCCCGAATCCTTGGGTCTTCAGGTACGCCGACCATAGGGGCGGAGGTGCCGTGGCTTGGGTCGGCAGCTTCGTGCCCCCCTCGGCTTGGGAGAGGGGCCTCAGCGGCTCGAGCGAGCTGATGGAGGAGCATGGCTTTGCCCCGGCCGTTTCCCT
>JAWCOP010000201.1:0-2321 GCA_038847005.1 Bathyarchaeia archaeon
TAGGGAAAGGAAAAATGGGCCGCTAGGATCGATGCCATTCCCAAGGCCTTTTCACATCACCGTTACGGATTTCGCCAAATTCCGTGGCATATCGGGATCGTATCCCTTCAGGGTCGATGTATAATATGCGAACAATTGCAATGGCACGGCATATATGGGCGGATATAACAACTCGTTGGCGCACGGGGGCATCTCTATGAAGTCGTCCGCGAGCCCCTTCAGCTCCTCATCGCCCCTCTCTATGAGGGCTATTATCGAGGCCCCCCGGGCCTTCATCTCCATCATATTCCCGATGATCCTCTCCCTAGTGCCATCCCTCGGCGCCAAGAATATGACCGGGTAGCCCTCCTCGACCACCGCTATGAACCCATGCTTGCTCTCCCCGGCCGGATATGCCAAGGCCGGCAAATAGGAGAGCTCGAGGAGCTTCAGCCTCCCCTCCAAGGCGGTGGGCACGTTTACGCCCCTCGCGAGGAAGCAGAAGCTGCCCTTGGCGGAATACTTAAGGGCTATCCCCTTGACCTTCTCCTCCGACGTCCTTATCGCCTCCTCCATCTTCGATGGAAGGGCCGCCAATTCCTCGGCCAGAGAATCGATCCCCCCATTGCGCGACGATCCGGATCTCGCCAGCTCCATCGCGAGCTTCAGCAATACCACGACCTGCGCCGTGAATGTCTTGGTGGCGGCGACGCCGACCTCGGGCCCGGAGTTCTGCCCTATGTATACATCCGATAGCCTGGTCAGGCTCGATCCCATGGTATTCGTGATCCCTATCACGGAGGCGCCCATAGCCTTGGCGGCCCTGACGGCGTTCAGCGTATCCGCCGTTTCCCCGGATTGGCTGACCGCCAGCACCAAGGTATTCCCATCGATCAGGTTTTTGCACTGCGCCTCGAACTCGGATGCGATGATCGGATAAGACGCCAATCCGGAGAGGTTCGCCATGGCGTAGGATCCGAAGATGCACGCGTGATGGCTCGTGCCGCAAGCCACTAGGAAGACCTTGGATGCGCGCCTGAGCATCGAGGCGGCCAGCTCGTAATAGATCCTTTGCCCCCTCAGGACGTTCCTGATCGCCATCGGTTGCTCATAGATCTCCTTCAGCATGAAGTGAGCGAAGCCGGATTTCATCGCGACCTCCGGGGACCATGAGATCTCCATGACCTCCCTCTCCACCATTGATCCGGTCCGCCAATCCAATATCCTGAACCCTTTGGGATCCAAGATGGCCAAATCCCCATCCTCCAAAGGTATCACTTTGTTGGTGTATGGCAGGAGCGCCGGTATGTCCGATGAGCAGAAGTTCCCAACCTCCCCGATGCCGACTATTAGCGGGCTCTCCTTCCTGATGCAAACCACCTTGTCCGGCTCATCGAGGCATATGGCGGCCACGGCGAACGAGCCCCTCAGGCTTTCGGCGGCGAGCCTCACCGCCTCCACGAACCCCTCCCCACTCTTCATGAAATCTTCTACGAGATGGGATATCACCTCGCTATCGGTTCTGGATTTGAATACATGACCTCCCCGTTGCAGCAGTTCCCGCAATTCCATGAAATTCTCTATTATCCCGTTATGGACTATCGCTATCCTGCCGCTGCAATCGAGGTGGGGGTGCGCGTTCTCCCTCGAGGGCGCCCCATGGGTGGCCCATCTCGTGTGCCCTATCCCGACCCTCCCCCTCATGCGGCTCAGGCCCTGCGATGAATCGACCTCGTCTATCCGCCCCACATCCTTGGCCACTAGGATCCTCCCGGAATCTATCGTGGCCTGTCCGGCCGAATCGTAGCCCCTATACTCCAGCCTCTTCAAGGAGCTGTAGAGGACCTCGCCGGAGTTATCGCCCAAGAGGGCGCAACCGAATATCCCGCACATCGCCAACGACCCCGAGCATCATATGGGGAATGGATCCGCGGAAACCGTATAACGGCGGCTCAGGGCCTCAATGTCCCCTGTCGCGATCCGGCTCATTTGACCTTTGCCTTCCTCACGACCCCCCTCTTCAGCTTCGTCCCGCATACGCTGCACGTTTCCCTCTCCCCCGCGAATTTGCGATGGCAGGCCGGGCAATAGAACTCCCAATCGAACGCATAGGATATGCCGAACGTCGTCAGGCTCAGGCATCGGATCCCCAACCTCCTCGCCAGGTTCTGTATGGAGTAATCATCGCTTATTATCACGGGGCCCTTCCCAGAGTTCTTCAGGTCCAAGGCGAGCGCCAAGACCTTCAGATCGGCCTTCGATAGGGCGACGTCCTCGCCAAGCTCCCGCGCGATCCTCATGATCTCCCCTTCGGATCCGGGCGCCGGATCCCTCAGGATGAG
>JAWCOP010000202.1:0-2279 GCA_038847005.1 Bathyarchaeia archaeon
CCGATCCTGCCCATCGCGGCTCTCCTTAATGGGCCCCTTCCCGAAGGCCCATTGAGGGCGGGCTCAGCAATTGGGCGGCGCAGAATTCCCGCCGGCCCCTAGCAAGAGCGGCCACGGTTATACAGTAAAATATTTATAAGGATTGAAGGTAAAGCGGCAATGTGGCATGGCCATGGTCAAGACGACCATCGAGGTCGATGACGACCTTTGGAGGCGGTTCAGCATCCTGGTCCTTCGCGAGAGGGGCGAGCGGAAGAAGAACGAAACGATAGCCGAGCTGATCAAGGAATACATCGAGAGGGAGGGCATGAGGGGGGATCGGCGGAGGCTGGAGGCCATCCTCAGGCTGGAGGAGGAGAGGGAGGCCTTCCTAAGGATGAGGGATGGGCTCCTCGGGGATCCGGGCTATGCCGGGAAATATGTGGCGGTTTTCCAAGGCGCCATCGTCGGCTGCGGCGAGGATAAGGGGAGGCTCGCCGAGGAGGTTTACGGGAAGTATGGGTACGTGCCGATCTACATCGAACGGGTGGCCGCGGGGGAGAGGCGCGTTGAGGTCCCTTCCCCGGAGGGGGTCCGCCGTGGATTATAGCCTCGACTACGATCCCCCGGCCCCGGCGTTGAGGGTGAGGATCGCCAAACCCCTCTCGGATGGCTTCGTGGAGCTTCAGGGCAAGCTGGATACCGGGGCGGATATGACCGCGATCCCGGAGGGCGCGATAGATAGGATCGGGCTAATCCCGGCGGGCCGCGTCCGCGTTTCATCGTTTAAGGGGGATGAGGCTGTGGAATATACCTACTTCGTGGACCTATCCCTACCCGGCCATGAATTCCGCATGGTTGAGGTCATCGGCGCTAGGCGCCGGGACGCCCTCCTGGGCCGGGACGTCCTAAACGCCTTGAAGCTGACGCTCGACGGCAAGGCCTTGGCCTTCACGATATCCGACCCATAGGCTCGATGCGGGTCGGGAATCGCCGAGGGGCGGCGCATGCGCCGGGCCCTAGAACGCCTCCAAGAGCCTCGATATTTGATCGACCGTGAAAACCGGGCCGTCCTTGCAAACGTATTTATCGCCCACGTTGCACCTCATGCATTTGCCCATGCCGCATTTCATCTTCGCCTCGAGGGTAGTTACGATCTGGCCCGGCGAGAACCCCAGCGCCCTCAGCTCCTCGATGACGTAATGGATCATTATCGGGGGGCCGCAGGTGATCGCGATCGAGTTCTTGGGAGATGGCTTGAGCTCCTTGACGACCGCCGGGACCAAGGCGACCCTGCCCCTCCAATCCGGGGAACCGGGCGGATCTATCGCCAGCTCGAGCCTCGCGCCCCCAGCGCCGGCCCAGGAATCGAACTCATCGGAGAAGGCGAAATCCCTCGGGGTCCTAGCGCCGTAGATTATCAATAGGCTCCCGTAATCGCCCCTATGCTTTATGAACCCATGGCTCAGGGGCCTGAGGGGCGCTATCCCTATCCCGCCCCCTATTATGATTATATCCTTCCCCCTGTACTCCTCCAATGGGAACGTATTCCCATATGGGCCCCTTATGCCCACCAAATCCCCGGGGCCGAGGTCGTGGAGGGCGCTCGTAACGGTCCCCATCCTCCTTATCGCGAACTCCAGCCCCTCCTCGGGGAGGGATGCGAACGTGAAGGGCGCCTCCCCGACCCCGAAGGCGGAGAGGATGGCGAACTGCCCCGGCCTATAATCGATCCTCCCCTCCCTAGGGTTCAGCCTTAGGAGCTTTATGTCCGGCGTCAAATCCCTGACCTCGGCCACCTCGGCGAGGAGCGGGAGGAACGGATCGGATCCCTTAGGCAACCTTCACCTCACCCCTCAATATGGCCAATAGGGCCTCCCTGATGTCTATGTTCACCGGGCAATATCGGACGCATCGGCCGCAGCCCGTGCACCCGAATGCGCCGAACTCGCCCGGGAAATACGAGAACTTGTGGTAGAACCTGTTCCTGAGCCTGGAGGCCTTCGTTTGGCGGGGGTCGTAGCCGCTCGCTTGGCGGGAGAAGAGGGGCGATTGGCAGCTGTCCCAGCTCCGGATCCTCTCGGCCCCATCCCGGATCGGGTAATCCCTTATGTCGAAGCAATAGCAGGAGGGGCACACGTAGGCGCAGAGCTTGCAGCTGAGGCATCGATCGGCCAGCCGCCCCCAATAGGGCGAGTTGAATAGCGAAAGGGCGACCTCCCCGACGGCCTTCACGTCGATCGATGGGACCTCGGGCGGCTTCGGGATCGGGATCGATGCCTCCTCGAGCTCCGCCGCGG
>JAWCOP010000203.1:0-2276 GCA_038847005.1 Bathyarchaeia archaeon
TGCCCGAGCCGTTCACCCCATAGAAGGTCTTGGGCATGAAGGTGGCGATGAACCCGTTCTTGGCGGCGACCGATTTTATGAGCATCTTGACGGTCATCGCGTTATCGGCCACCCTCAGGGCCTCGCCGTATTTGAAATCGATCTCGTGTTGCCCCCGCGCGACCTCGTGATGGCTCAGCTCGACCTCTATGCCGAAGCCCTGCGCCAGGTTCGCGATCTCGTTCCTCAAATCCTCCGTTAAATCTCTCGGGTGGAGGTCGAAGTACCCGGCCATGTCGATCGGCGTGGGTATCGGGCCATCCGCGTCCTTCAAAAGGAAGAACTCCATCTCCGGGGCGCATTTGTATACATAGCCCGCCTCGCGGCATTTCTCGAGCGCCCTTTGGAGCGCGTATCTCGGATCGCATTCGAACCTCTTCCCATCCGGCGAGTATATATCGCATATGAGCCGGCATTCGTCGGGCCTCCCGGGGAGCTTCGCATAGGTCGATGGATCCGGGAAAAGGATTAGGTCTGACTCCTCTATAGGCCTATACCCGGTGACCGATGATCCATCGAAGTTTTGCCCGCTGTGGAAGATCCTCTCCAAGTTTTTGACATTGACCGAGACGCTCTTCAGGATGCCGTTTATGTCGACGAATTGGAGCCTGGCGAATTTTATCCCGGCCGCCCTGATGTCCTTCAGGACCTCCTCCGCGATCTCCTCCCTTCCCATCATTCTTCCCTTTCCCCGCAAGATTTTGGAGAATATATATAAGTTTTTTTGAAAGAAAAATGATCATTTGAACTTTATTAAATAATTTATTGGACAATTGTGCGGGAGCGCGCTCGGTGGAGATCCAACGCTTGGGATAAGCGCCCGTCCTATGCGGGAGATCCCTCCTTCGTTGGGCCATCGCTCCATTCCATTGCCAACCCTACCACTCGGATTTGGCGAGCCCCCTCCAAGGACCTCTTGTGCCTCCGCGATGGATTTCAGCTTCGCCAGCATTTGCTCCGGGAAGCCCGCCCTCTCCCCGGAATCCGCTGGAACCCCATCCTCTCGAGGTCCGCAACGACCTTATCGGGCGAGCCAAGTTCGGGGCTCGCGCTCCTGGAAATATCTCGCCATATCGGGTTTTGTGAGAAGATTTGGACGTTAAATACTTTACAACAGATCAATTTATCTGAGGGGAATATCGAAGCTCCAACCCGATGACCAATGGAGCTCGCGCCGATTGCCTTCAACGTCGCGGGCGGCTTGGCCCTGTTCCTCTACGGCATGGCCCTGATAAGCGGCGGCCTCCAGAAGGCGGCGGGGGATAAGACCAAGAGGATCCTCGAGAGGATGACCGATAGGCCCATAAAGGGCGTCCTGACGGGCGCTCTCATAACGGCCATCATCCAGAGCAGCAGCGTTACGACCGTCCTCCTCGTGAGCATGACTAACGCGGGGCTCATGAGCCTGAGGCAGGCCATAGGGGTCGTATTCGGGGCCAATATAGGTACGACGGTGACGGCGCAGATAGTGGCCTTCCACATAGGCCTATACGCCCTCCCGATGATAGCCTTGGGCTTCCCGATCAATTTCCTATCCGGGGAGCCCCTCCAAAAGTACTTCGGCCAAGTGCTTCTGGGATTGGGCTTCATCTTCTTGGGCATGACGTTCATGGGCTGGGGGGTCAAGCCCCTCCAGAGCCTCTCCTCCTTCATGGGCCTCGTGAGGCTCTTCGGCGATGAGCCCCTCTGGGGGGTGGCCTCCGGGGCGATCTTCACCGCCTTAATCCAATCCAGCAGCGCGACGGTCGCATTGATAATCGCGATGGCCATGGAGGGGGTCATCGACCTTCGCGCGGCCATTCCCTTCGTCCTAGGGGCCAACATAGGGACCTGCGCCACCGCGCTGATCGCCTCGATCGGGACGTCCAAGGACGCGAAGAGGGTGGCCATCATACACCTGCTGTTCAACGTCATCGGCACCGCGATCATGCTCCCCCTCTTGGGGCATTTCGCACGCCTCGCGGCCCTGACGGCCTCGGATCTCCCGAGGCAGATCGCGAACGCCCATACGCTATTCAACGTGCTCACGACCGCCCTCCTCCTCCCCTTCGCCCCGGCCCTCATATCGATCTCCAAGAGGGCGATCCCCGGGGAGGATTACGGGATCGAGAGGATCGGGCGCCTCGATAGGAAGATGTTCAGGGTACCCTCCATCGCCCTGGAGCAGGCGAGCAGGGAGGTCGAGCGAATGGCGAAGATAACTCTCGAGATGTTCTCCCATTCTAGGGAGATCCTTT
>JAWCOP010000204.1:0-2250 GCA_038847005.1 Bathyarchaeia archaeon
CCGCTGTTCCTCCTCTGGGCCGAACCCCTCATGGACCAGACATCGAGCGCGTCCACCACCCACGTCGAGCTCCCCTCGATGGAGGCTATCGAGCTCCCTGTTTCGCGCCCGACCACAAAAGCGGCGGCCCCGCAGGAGGAATAAGCCGCGCTCTCCCCCAAAGGCCCCGGCGGGATCGAGTCCGAGCCGGCGGCGATCGCGTAATCCATCATCCCGCTGCCCACGAGCCCTATGCATAGTTGAAGGGCCTCGGAGCAGGATTTGCCCGAGAAATTTATATCGGCCGCGAGGATCCCCCCCTCCATCCCCAAGGCCTTCGATAAAATGGTCCCGATGGGCTTCCCCCAATAGGGGTTGGAGGAGGTCCCGCAGAGGATCGATCCGATCCTATCTCTCCCCACGCCCGCCATCTTCAAAGCCCTCTCGATCGCCTCCTTCGCCATGGTCACGGCGTCCTCATCCGGGCCGCAGATCGCCTTTTCAAAATCGGGCGAGGGGGCTCCATGGGCCAGCGGGAGGTCCCGGATCCTTATCCTATACTTGGGCAGGTAGGCCCCGAATCCCTCGATCCCCATGCGGGCATGCGTCCTAAACAACCTTAATAGCCCTCGATGGCTCTTATGCCCTCCTCGAACGCCTTCAAATTGGCCTCCTCGGTCCCCTTCGGGACGTTTCTCCTTATCGATTCCTCCATCGCCCCCCTCGAGATCGGGGGCTTGGCAACGGCGTAGAGGGCGCCCACCATAACGATGCTGAGCATATTGGGGTTCCCAAGCCTCTTGGCGATCCCCGTTCCGTCTATGATATAGACCCTCTCGGCCGAGGACCTTGCGGCCTCCATCATGGCCTCGTAATCCGGATATCTTTCCAAGCCGATCCTCGAGGTGACCGGGAGGATCGATTCGCTATTGACGATCCCGAATCCCCCATCCCCCTTTAGGTATTCGCAATGCCTCAGGAACTCCATCGGCTCGAATCCGACTATCCCGTCGGCCATCCCCTTGGGTATCAACGGCGAATGGACCCCCCGCCCTATCCTGATGTGGCTCACCACGATGCCCCCCCTTTGGGCCAGCCCCCTGGATTCAGCGATCCTGACGCTCAAGCCCTCCTCGACGGCCGCCTCCCCTATGATCGTCGATGAGAGGATGACGCCTTGCCCGCCCACGCCCGCGAGTATTACGTTAAGGTTCCCCTTCATCATCCTTCCACCCGAACTATGGCCTTGGATGGGCAGATCTGGGCGCATACGCCGCAGCCCGTGCAGGAGTACTTATCTATGGATATCTTCCCATCTTCTATCGAGATGGCCGGGCATCCGAACTGGGATAGGCAGATCTTGCAGGCGGTGCATTTCGTCGGGTCCACCGCGTAAGGCCTCGGCCGCTCGCCCTTTCGCCTCAGCCTCCCCATCTCCCTGACCGCGCATTCATGCCTCGATACCACCACGGCCGGGCCCGGGAAGTTTATCGCCGATTCTATTGCCTCTATCAGCTCCCCAACCCTGAAGGAATCGACGACCTTTATGAACTCAACCCCGCAGGCCTTGCATATTTCCTCCACGTTCAACCTCCTGGTTTCCTCCCCCATAGCGTTCATCCCCGTTGCGGGATTGGGCTGGAAGCCGGTCATCGAGGTCCAGCTGTTGTCGAATATCACAACCGTTATGTTCGCATTATTATGGACGGCATTTATCAACGGCGGGATTCCGGCGTGGAAGAAGGTCGATTCCCCTATAACCGCGACTATGGGTTCCTTCACTCCCGCCTTATAAAATCCGCACGCCATCCCTATGCTGGCCCCCATGCATATGCAGGTATCGTATCCATTGAGCGGCGGATATATCCCTTGGTTATAGCAACCCCTATCACCGGCGATTATGCCCCCCCTATTGATCCTCCTCAAGGCCTGCTTAATCGAATAATAGCTGGCCCTGTGGGGGCAGCCGGCGCATAGGAATGGGGTCCTCCTGCCGACCTCCAATTGAACCGCCTTGGGCTTGGCGAGGAGGACGGGGCTTGGATTGCCCAAGCCGGCGATCTTGGAGATCGCCCCGGCCACTATATCCGGGTTGAGCTCCCATTGGAGGGGGATGTGCCCGGTGGACCTGCCATAAACCTTGATGGGAATATCTTCCGCTTGCGCTATCGCCTTAACCCCATCCTCCGTTATGGGCTCTATCTCCTCGACCACCAAGCATTCCTTAAGGCCCCTCAGGAAGTTCGCCACGAGCCTCCTTGGGATCGGGTT
>JAWCOP010000205.1:0-2243 GCA_038847005.1 Bathyarchaeia archaeon
CATCTTGCATATTGGGCATATGACGAATTTATTCGCATAGATTTGGAATAGGTTGGAGAGGGTGGCGCGGTCGAACTTCCCCTTGAATATCGCCCTAGCGCCATCCAAGCTACCGGCCGTCGCCATTTCCCTCGTTAGGAACTTGAGGACGTGGTGCGGATCCCTGTTCAATCTGCCGCAGATCTCGAGGAAATTATATACGTACGTCTTCCCGCCCGTTACCGAGGATTGAGGGGCCGGGATCTCGAATCTCCTAGCTTCGAGGCCCGAGTCCTTTATCTTCGAATACGCCCTCTCCAGCAACTCCTCGTACTTGGAGGTCAATTCTTCCCAATGGCGCCTAGGCAAGGGTGATAAAAATAATTTTCTATGGGCTCCCATAAGGCGGGCCTCCGCGGGCGATGGGAGGCGGGGCTCCGCCAACGGCTCGGCGTAGCCCGACCGGGGCCGATCGAGGGCGCCCGGATCGCGAGCGGGGTTCTGGAGATCCGCCGGGGAGGGGCTGGGCTGGCGAGGGATCCCGAAGGGCCGCTCAACTAATTTATATATCCGGCGCTTGAAGAACCGATCCGCAAGGATCGGGAATTGGGCGATCTTGGCCTTGAGGAGCATAATCGTGACGTGCGCCTTGCCCTATGCTAACGGGGAGATACACCTCGGCCACGTGGCCTCCACGTATTTGCCGGCGGATATATTCGTCAGGTATTTGAGGCTGAAGGGCGAGAGGGTCGTATTCTCATGCGCGACGGACGATTTCGGCACGCCCATCCTGATAAAGGCCGAGGAGGAGGGCAAGACCCCGGAGGAGTACGTGGCCTATTGGCATGAGAGGGATCGCGAGGATTTCGAGAGGTTCGGGATATCCTTCGATATCTTCTACAAGACCAGCTCCGAGGAGAACATCAAACTGGCACAGTACTTCTTCCTGAAGCTTTACGAGAGGAACTACATATACAAGCGGGAGATATCTCAACTCTATTGCCCCCGTTGCCAAAAATTCCTCCCGGATAGATATGTTAGGGGGACCTGCCCATACTGCAACTCCCCCGGCCAATATGGGGATGGGTGCGAGGCGTGCGGGAAGACCTTCTCCCCAGATGAGCTCATCGATGCCTCATGCTCCATCTGCGGCGCCAAGCCGACGTATAGGAAGAGCGAGCACTTCATCTTCAAACTCTCCGAGTTCTCCGAGCGCTTGAGGGAATGGCTCTTGGGGAATGGGAATTTGCAGGAGGACGTTAAGAACTACGTGCTCAGGTGGATAGAGGAGGGCTTGAAGGATTGGGATATAACTAGGGACATACCTTGGGGGGTCCCAATACCGCTGCCATCCTGCGAGGGAAAGGTCCTATATGGGTGGTTCGACAATCATATCGGCTATATCTCCACCACGATCAAATACGTGGAGGAGGAGCACGGGGTTGATGGGAAGGGGTTCTGGAACTCATCGGAGATATATCATTTCATCGGGAAGGATATAGTCTACCACCACTACCTCTTCCTCCCCTCGATGAGGATGGGCGTGGGCGAGTATAAGCTGCCGGATTTCATACCTACCAGGGGCCACCTCCTGCTCCATAAGCACAAGTTCTCCAAGAGCAGGGGCTGGTACATAAGCCTGAGGAGGTTCATGGAGGAATTCCCGCCCGATTACCTCAGGTTCTACCTAACGCTCATAACCCATTACGATCAATCCGATATAAACTTCGAATTGGAGGACTTCAGGGACAAGGTCAACGGGGAGCTCGTCTCCAATCTGGGCAACTTCATCCACCGGGCCCTAACCTTCGTATGGAACAACTTCCAAGGCGAGGTCCCGAGCCCGAACGGATACGATGGGGCCGATCTTGAGTTCAAGAGGGAGCTCGAGGGATTGGGCCGATCCGTCGGGGGGGAGATAGAGAGGAACCACATGGACAGGGCCCTGAGGGCCATACTGGATTTCTCGAAGAGGTGCAATCAATACTTCCAGAGCAAGGAGCCTTGGAAGGATAGGGCCGGGTCCGCTACTTGCATAAACCTTTGCTCCACCGCGGTTTGGGCGCTCTCGATAGCCTTGGAGCCCTTCATGCCCCAAAGCGCGAACGAGCTTTCCAAGGTCTTGGGCGCCGACATCGAGAAGAGGTGGGACCTGCTCGATTCGCCCCCCAAGCTCGATGGCCTCAGGATAGGGAGGCCATCGATCCTGTTCAGGAGGGTGGATGAGGAAAGGATAAAGAGGATGATCTCGGAATTGGGCATTT
>JAWCOP010000206.1:0-2239 GCA_038847005.1 Bathyarchaeia archaeon
CCGGGAGGCGGGGTTCGTTATCCCGGAGAGCGTTCGGAGGAGCGGGGAGGCCTTGGAGGCCTTCGAGGCCGCGATGAGGAGCTCGGCGGAGGCGTATTCCAAGCTATTGGAGCTCGGGATCCCGCCCGAGGATGCCAGGTTCGTTCTTCC
Source organism: Bathyarchaeia archaeon (assembly GCA_038847005.1). Lineage (GTDB taxonomy): Archaea > Thermoproteota > Bathyarchaeia > 40CM-2-53-6 > CALIRQ01 > CALIRQ01. Next base: position 151 of record JAWCOP010000206.1, read on the forward strand.
GAACGCCACGGCAACGAACATAGTGGTCACCATGAACGCTAGGGAATTGCTCCATTTCTTCGGCCTCAGATGTTGCCTGAAGGCCCAATGGGAGATAAGGGCCTTGGCGCAGGCCATGCTGGAGCTCGTTAGGGGCGTGGCTCCGACGATTTTCGAGAGGGCCGGGCCCTATTGCCTCTCCAAGGGCATCTGCCCCGAGGGGGATCGCGGGTGCCCGTTTTACGAAAGATACATCCTCAAGAGGGGTTGATCGATCGAAGCCCTACGCCTCGAACCTCCATATGGTCCCCCTTTGAGAATCCTCCAAGGCGATCCCTAGGGACCTCAGCCTAGCCCTTATATTGTCGGCGGTATCCCAATCCCCCCTCCTCCTGGCCTCATCCCTAATATCCAATATTAGGCGGATCAGCCCATCCATCAAGGCCCCGGGGGCCTCATCCCCGGAGAAGGCCCCGAGGATCCTCGAGAACTTATCGAACGCCGATTTGGCCCTCGATATCACGGCCTTATTGACCTCCCCGGCCATGTATCTCTCCAGCTCCCTGCATAGCGATATCACCGCGGCGATCGCCTCAGGCGTATTGAAGTCGTCATCCATCGCCTCCATGAACTTCTGCTCATTTTCCTCTATCTTCCTCATAATCTCCTCGTCCCCGGGGCCGGCCTCGCCTCCGCCGGGCTCGATCGATCCCATCTTGGCCAAGAGGGAACGGACCCTGTCCCTGATGGCCTTGGCCTGCTCCAGGCCCCTCTCATCGAAATCGATGGGGCTCCTATAATGGCTCATCGCGTAGAATATCCTAAGGGCCTCCCAACCCCATCTCTCGAGCGCCTCCCTGATGGTTATGTAGTTCTTCAAGGACTTCGCCATCTTCTCGCCCTTGATCATCAGGATCCCCGTGTGGACCCAATACTTCACGAAGGGCCTCTTCCCGGAGAAGGCCTCGGCTTGGGCTATCTCGGCCTCGTGATGCGGGAAGACCAGCTCTATCGCCCCGCCGTGTATATCGTATTGGGGGCCGAAGTAGGTATGCGATATGGCCGTGTCCTCTATATGCCACCCGGGCCTGCCCTTCCCCCACGGGCTATCCCAGCACGGCTCCCCGGGCTTGGCGGGCTTCCAGAGCGCGAAGTCCGCGGGATCGCGCTTCTTTGGGCTCGGCTCTATCCTATGCCGCTTGAGATCCTCCGGGTTCTGCCTCGATAATTTCCCGTAATCCGGGAATTTTGAAATATCGAAGTATACCTCCCCATCCACCTCATAGGCGTAGCCCTTCTCCAAGAGGGCCGAGATCTGCTCTATGATCTCCGGGATGTGCTCCGATGCCTTCGCGAAGAGGTTCACGCTGCTTATCCTGAGGGCGGCCATGTCCCTGTAAAACTCCTCCGTGTACCTCCTCGAGAGCTCCAATGGATCCACGCCCTCCTCCTTGGCCCTCGCTATGATCTTATCGTCCACGTCAGTTATGTTCATCAGGAAGAATAGGCTATAGCCCTTGAACCTCAAGTACCTGGCCATTATGTCGTACATGACGTAGGTCCTAGCATGGCCTATGTGCGCCATATCGTATACCGTGGGGCCGCATACGAACATCTTGACCCTATTCCCGTTGATCGGGACGAACTCCTCCTTCTCCCGAGACATCGTATTGTATATCCTCAAGGGCCACGCCCCAGGAGGGCTATAGCTTATACTTCAGCTTCCTCAGGAGCGCCTTCCTCTCCTCTATCTCCTTCTCCCCCTCCACGCCCTTCGTCCTCTGGCCATCTATCACGCCGAGTATGCCGCGCCCTTGGGCGCTCTCCGCTATGATCACTTCTAATGGGTTGGCGGTGGCGCAATAGATCGCGCAAACCTCCGGGACAGCCTTCACCTTATCCATGACGTTTATGGGGAACGCCCCCCTCAGCAATATGACGAAGCAATGGCCGGCAGCGAGCTCCGAGGCGATCCTTATGGCCAAGGACCTCAGCTCCTCATCCGTGCCCTCGTGGCGGACCAAGCAGGGCCCCGAGCTCTCGCAGAAGGCGATCCCGAACCTTATGCCGGGCATGGAGTTGGCGAGCGCCTCATAGAGATCCTCCACGG
>JAWCOP010000207.1:0-2210 GCA_038847005.1 Bathyarchaeia archaeon
AGGGGGGCGACGTCCGATGAGATGTTCCCCTCGAACCCATAGCCCTCCCTGCAGGACATTATCGCTATCCCGTGGTCGCCGATCGTGCCCGAGACGATTATGACGTCCCCATCGGCCAAGTTGGAATCCAATAGCCATTGGGAGCTCAAGGCCCTCCTGCGCCTAACCTCCGCGAGGTTCGAATCGAGGGCCGGGCTCCTGATCCCAATCCCCGACATGTTTATGACTATAGCGTCTATCCCGCCCTTCTCCACCACCTTCGTATCCCCGGTCACCACGAATACGCTGGCCTCGGAGCAAGTCTTGGCCATGCTCTCCAGGATTCGATCCAAGTCTTGGAGCGGGAAACCCTCCTCGATTATGAGCCCCGATGCCAAGGCTAGGGGCCTCCCGCCCATGACCGCTATATCGTTGACGGTCCCGGAAACGGATAGCCTCCCTATATCGCCGCCCGGGAAGAATATGGGCTTTACCGTATAGGAATCGGATTTGAGGACTATGCCGTTAACGACGGCGGAGTCGTCCATCGCCTCCAGCGGGACCTCGACGCCGCTCCCGCCGAGGCGCTTGATTATCCGCTCCTTGATGAGGCGCTGCATGGCCGCCCCGCCGGCCCCGTGCTCCATCCTTATGGATTCCATCGCTGGCCACCCCCGGGCCGGCCCTCCGCCGCCAATGATAAAAAGTTCTTCGAGGCGTTCGCGATCGCGTATACCGGCGAATCATCGCCGAGCGCCCTCGTCGCGCTCTCCAAGGCCGAGTTGGCGGATCTGAAGGCCTTGATCCTGAGGGGCCTCAGGAGGGCCTCCGGGATGGCCGAGACCAAGATGACCCTGAACTCCTCGAAGGTTCTCATTAGGAGATAGGAATGGATCCCCGCTTCCGAGGGCTCCTCCTCGAGGATCTCCCTTAGCCTCTCCTTATTCCTATATCGGGCGAAGGCATCGATCAGGGCAACGTCGCCAATCCCGCCCCGGCATTCGGCAAGCGCCAAGATCGCCCCGCCCGCCTCCAAGCCGCCGAGCGCGTTGAATATCGAGCGCGAGGCCGACTCGAAGCAAAGGTCGTTGGGGGCGCCGCCGGCGCTCGATATGGCAATCCTCGCCCTCCTGTCGACCACCTTGGAATACAGTTGCCTATATTTCTCTTCGCCAGCCCTCAACGCCTCCCCAAACCCCCCTTGGGCGCAATCCACGAACCCCCCATCCCGGCCCTCCACGAAGAAGAGGGCGTAATCGATCCCGGCGATCTCGGCGCATTCGCATCCATCCAAGTAGGACGGGTTCCTCTCCGCATCCGTCTTCGGATCCCACTCGAGCGCAAGCGCCGCATTGGCCCGAGCGGTTTCCGGGCTGGCGACGCATTCCAAAAAGCCCTTCACCCACCCATGGCCGCGGATCGGGTCCCTCTCCAGCCTCCCCAGCAGGACCCTGCGATCCGATCTATGGAAATCCCGATCGATCCGGACCTTGTTGCCATGCCCCGTCCTTCCCAAGTCCTCGAAGGGGCGATCGGGCGATCCCCCGCGCCTCCATTCCAAGCCCGGCAGGTCCGGCAAAGGGCCGTCGGCGTTCGTGAAGGCTTTCAAGCCGGCGCTGGGCAGGGAATCCCCCAAGGCCCTTAGGATCCTCCCGCACTCCTCGGATCGGATGAGCTCGCCGTCGATGGCGAGGGAGACGGTCCTCGCCCCAGAGAGGGCGGGCATAGCGGAGCTCAGGATCGATTGGATCGATACCCCGCCTTGGGGGGCTTGGAACTCGAAGAACCCGAGCAGGCGCTCGGTGGGAACATTCACGAATACCTCCGTATCGCCATATGGCAACCAGATCTCAACCACTCGGCCTTCCCCCGCCCGATCCTATATCCATTGGATTCGGGGGAGGCTTTAAAGCGGGTATAATATATATCGGGTGGGCCAAATACCGCGAGGGGAAGGCCCCCTATATCAGGACGGGCAGGTCATCGTTTGTTAGGGTTATCCTGAGCTCCCCATCCGCAAGCCCTCCCTCGATCCCCAATGCCCTCACCTCCACCCCAGCGCATCGCGCCTCCTTGAGCAACCGGGCCATCTCGGGATCGCCGCGCTCATATGGCTTGAAGGCCTTGGCGCCGGGAAAAGCGGCCACGAAGGCCACTATCCCGCGCCCCCCATCCCTCGCGTACCTCATGAGCTCCTCTATTTGCCCCCTCCCCCTAGGGGTTGGGCAATC
>JAWCOP010000208.1:0-2197 GCA_038847005.1 Bathyarchaeia archaeon
TTGCGCAGGCCGAAAGCCAATAATCGCCCAAGATGCCCGAAAGGGCCCTGATGAGCCAAGGGTAGGCCGGGAAGAAGGGCCTGTCGGGGTAAAGGGCGAGCGTCCTCGCCATCTTCACATACCAGCCCGTATCCCAAGCCGAGAATAGGTAGAGCCAGCGGGCCGATGGGCCCTCGGCGCCCCAAGCCGCCATCCAGGGGGTCCAAAAGCCGCGCTCCCCCCTGCTGAGCTCCGAATGGACCCAAAGCGCGCCGAGGGCCTTCAGGGACGCCACGATCGCCAGCGTTACCAAATACCGGGCTCCGCCACTCGGCAATGAGGGCCCCCTCAATAATGCGATCGGCTTTCGCCACATTCCCTCGGGAGGCCTTTGTGGCTCGGGGCTATTCGGCGCCATCCCCGCACCGCCCTAGCGCGGTAGGCTCAAACGCCCACGTAGGTCATATCGCCCAGGATCAGCTTTAGGCCCTTGGGCAAATTGCGCTCTTGGCTCAGGACCTTAGCCCTGGAGCCTATGAGGCTATCGACGATGCGCCTCCCGCAATCTATCTCGGCCCCGCCCATGACTATCGAGTTCTCGACCTCGCTGTTCCTGACGATCGCCCCATCCCCTATGGACGTATATGGCCCTATGTAGGCGTTGGGGCCTATCTCGCAGCCATGCCCTATTATGGCCGGGCCCCTTATCGTCGCCCCCTCCCGGACCCTCGTGCCCTCCCCTATGCCCACGTTGCCCGTTATCCTCGCGCCCGGCTCCACCTCGCCCTCGACCCGGAGCTCCAGCTCCTGCAGGACCAATTGGTTGGCCTCCAAAAGGTCCTCCGGCCTGCCCGTGTCCTTCCACCATCCCTCCACGAACCTGCAATCGACCTTGGCCCCGCTTTCGAGGAGCGTTTGGATGGCATCGGTGATCTCCAGCTCCCCCCGCCAGGAGGGCCTTATCCTCCCTATGGCATCGAATATCCTGTGGTTGAAGACGTAAACGCCTATCAGGGCCCAAGGGCTGATCGGCTCCTTGGGCTTCTCGACGAATCGCTTCACCCGGCCCCGCTCATCGAAGACGACGACGCCGTATCGGCTTGGATCCCCTACCCTCGCGGCCCCGACGACGCAATCGCTGGATCCGACCTCGAAGGCCTCCACGAAAGGCCTCGCCCCCTGCTTCAGGAGGTTATCGCCCAAATACATGACGAAGGGCTCATCGCCGAGGAAATCCTTGGAAACCGATATGGCGTGGGCGAGGCCCTTCGGCTCCGGTTGCTCTATGTAGGAGATCCTGACGCCGAACTTGGAGCCATCGCCCAATAGCTCCCTTACGCCCTCCTTTATCGGGCCCAGGACCACGCCTATCTCCCTTATGCCCGCGTTTATCAAATGCTCCAGCCCATATAGGAGCATGGGCTTGTTGGCTATGGGCAGCATATGCTTGTTGCCGGTGAAGGTCAGCGGCCTCAGCCTCGTCCCATGGCCGCCGGCCAGCAGCAAGCCCTTCATCGGAATCGCCTAACGATGCCCGCTCTTCGATTTAAGCCTCAATCTTCGAGGCGCCGTGGCCCTTCCATTCATTCAGCAATCTCTCCACTAGGCCGAAGACGCGCTCCGCGCCTTCGATCGAGGATTCGGCATCCCCGCGCTCGAATAAGCTCCTAGGCGGCCTCCCCAGCGCTTCCTCCCCATACATGCTCGGAGCCCTCTTCCTCATGAGCTCCTTCGAGATCCTCGAAACCTCCGCCAATTCCGCAGCGAACCAAGAAGGATACAATCCCGCCTCCTCGAGGAGCAAATCGCTGAGCTCGTGCCGCTTCGGATACTCGATCCCGGCAACCCTCAAGGCGGCTTTTATCGAAAGCTCAACGCACTCTTGGCTTTGCCTGACCACGTAGGAGTGCTTCCCCCTCTCGAGGAAGATCTTGGCCGATTCGAGGCGGACGCGGGCTTCCTCCAGCAGGGCCATAGCGTATTCAAGAAAGCTCATATCCGAACCTCTTCTCCAAACTCGATATCGGGCTTCAAGATCCAGTACCAATCGCCATCGCCCCTCTTCAGCTTCTTTGCCCCGAGGCCCGCGAGCCTCTCGAGGTAGGCCCTCGATAGGCTCTCGAAGAACGACCCCCTATCCAGCAAGGGGATCCCGTCGGTCAAGAGGTCTAGGAACAGGGGGCGAAATTCCTTCGCCTCCTCCGGCGTCAACAAGAAG
>JAWCOP010000209.1:0-2162 GCA_038847005.1 Bathyarchaeia archaeon
TTTGCTAAAAGTAGATGGTGAAGAGAGAATAGCTACTATTAACCTTGTTCCAGGAATTCAAGTTTATGGTGAGAGATTAATCGTTGATAAAGGCATTGAATATAGGCTTTGGGATCCCTTCAGGAGCTAGCTCGCGGCGGCTATATTGATCGGGTTGCGGGCTATGCCAATAAGGCCCGGCTCCCGAGTCCTATATCTCGGCTCCGCGGCCGGGACGACCGCGAGCCACGTCAGCGATATAATAGGCGAGGGGGGCTCGCTGTATTGCGTGGAGTTCGCGCCGAGGGTCATGAAGGAGTTCATGACCAAGGTCTGCGCGCATAGGGGCAACGTTTTCCCGATCCTGGCCGACGCGAGGTTCCCCGAGAATTATCCAGCGCTCCCCGGGATGACTTTCGATTCCATATATTGCGACATTGCGCAGGCCGATCAGGCGAGGATACTCTCGGATAACGCGGATCTATATTTGAGGAGGAACGGGGGGGCCTTGATCGCAATCAAATCCAGGAGCGTGGATGTCGCGAGGCCGCCATCGAGCGTATATAGGCAGGAGATCGAGGTCCTTGAGGGGAGGGGCTTTCGGATCCTCGAACGCGTTAAGCTGGAGCCATATGAAAGGGATCACATGATGATCTCGGCCGCCTTCAATCCTCCCTGAGGTCGCCCCAACGCCTCACGGATCGTCTAGCCTGCGCTGCCTCGCCTTCCATACGGTCCTCCAGGACCTCCTGGCTATGGGCGGGACCTCCCCGTGGGCCCTCAGCCAAGACCTCAGGAAGGATATGGTCTTCGGATCCGAGGCGTATCCTGAACCGAAATCGCCGTACTCCCCCCTTAGCCTCCCGATCGCTTCATCCCTCCTGACCTTTGCCAAGATGCTCGCCGCCGAAACCACCGGATACTTGCGATCCGCATGATGCTCGCAGATGAGATCTATCCCGCCCTTAAGCCCCTCCTCCAAATAGGCCTTGAACCTATAGGGATCCGTGTCGGAGGCGTCCACATAGGCCAAGTCTGCCCCGAGCTCCTCGATGACCCTCGCCATCAGGGACGCCTCCAACCGGTTCAGGCCGCCGGTTTCCCCCTTCCTTAGAACGTAATCATCTACCAGCTCCGGCCAAGCCTCCGCATAGCTGATCCCGACCCGCTCCCTTTCCATGAGCTCGGCCAAGGCCGCCCGGGAGCGCGGGGGGAGCGCCTTGGAATCCTTGGCGCCCAATTTGGCGAGGCATAGGGCGCACTTGGAATGGAGGAACTCGACGCTGACGCCCGCGATCACGAGGGGGCCTATCACGGGGCCCATCGGGGGGCCTCCCGCCCTCTCCCGGAATCGTCCGCCCCGGCCACGATCAGCCTTATGGCCAACCCCCTCGATCCGCTTCGATCTGCACCGCTGTGGGCTTGCGCGCCGAGGATATTAAAGCCTTGGAGCCGGATTTTAGGCCGAGTGGCGGATGGCCTTGGATGGGAAAAGGGTGATCCTGCTCACCGGTCCGCCTAGGTCCGGCAAGAGCACCGTCGCGGCGAAGACCGCCGAGCTGCTCAAGGCCATGGGCTTCAAGGTTGGGGGCGTCCTGACGCTCGAGATGGTCGGGGAGCGGGGCCGGATGGGCTTCAAGCTATTGGACCTTTGGAGGGGGAGGGAGGGGATCCTGGCCCTAGCCGGCCTCGGGGGCGGGCCGAGGATCGGGAAGTATAGGGTGAATTTGGGGGATCTGAGGGATATCGGAGCCAGCGCCATAGATATCGCGATCCAAGAATGCGATTTGATAATCATAGACGAGATAGGCCCGATGGAGCTCCTATCGGGGGATTTCAGGGGATCGGTCGCCAAGGCGCTCGAATGCGGGAAGCCCGTGCTGGCCACGATCCATTATAGGATGGGGGATCGATTGGTTAGGGAGGCGAAAAATAGGGGCGATTCCGTCCTGATCGAGGTTTCGCCCTCGAATAGGGGGGAGCTCCCGGCGAAGCTCCGCGAAGCGATCTCGAACCTCTTGGGCGGCGGGCTCAGATGAACCTGAACCTAGTCTTGGATATCTTGCCGTGATACGGGCAATACCAGTCGTTGGGCACCCAATATAGGACCGTGCGGCAATATGGGCATAGGTAGGTAGCGGGCGGAGGGGGAACGTAAACGTACCTGGCCGGCGCTTGATAGA
>JAWCOP010000210.1:0-2080 GCA_038847005.1 Bathyarchaeia archaeon
CTCCACCCCCTCGGACAGGGGGTTATGGCGTGGATAACCGCCGGGCCATCGACCTCTATGCCCTTCCTGACCTTCGCGATGCAATCCTTCCAGAAGGCCACGGAGGCGGTAGCCGCGTACGGGATATCGTGCGCCACGGCGATCCCTATGAGATCCTTCTTCCACTCCCTCTTCCCCGGGATCTTCGTCCCCGATGGGGAAGTTGTCGTGGCGGCCCCGAAGGTCGTCGATCCGGACCTCTGGATCCCCGTATTCATGTAGGCCTCGTTGTCATAGCAAATGTATAGGAAGTCGTGGCCCCGCTCCAAGGCCCCGGATAGCGCTTGGAGGCCTATGTCGAACGTCCCCCCATCTCCCCCCAAGGCGATCACATCGACCTTTTGGCCCCACTTGCCCTTCCTCATCAGGGCCTTGAATCCGGCCTCGATGCCGCTGGCCACGGCCGCGGCGTTCTCGAAGGCCACATGGACCCATGGGAGGCGCCATGCCGTGTATGGGTAAATGCTCGTGGACACCTCCAAGCAGCCGGTCGCGTTGACGATTACGGCCGGCCCCCTAAGGGCTTTCAACGTCATCCTTATGAAGGTCGGCACGGGGCAACCGGCGCACATCCTATGGCCCGGCGCCAATAGCTCCTCCGTGGTCAACTCCCTAAGCGTGCTCATCACTCCCTCACCCCCACGTACTTCACTCGAACCATCGGGGCCTTCGCCTCGGCCATCCTCAACCCCTCCCTATATAAGCCCTCTATGTCCTTCGCGGTTATATCCCTGCCGCCCAGCCCGTAGATCGCGTTCAAGACCTTCAGCCTAGGCAGTTTCCCATAAATGGCCCCTATCAAATCGCTGCAGAGCGGACCGAAGGGCGCGCCGAAGCTTATCGCCCTATCCATCACCACTACGGACTTCAATCCCTCCAGCTCCCTAACGAGCTCATCCGCGGGGAATGGCCTATAAAGCCATAGCTTCACAACGCCCACCTTCCCTCCCTTTTTCCTGAGGGCCTTGGCCACATGCCTCGCCGTGCCGGCGGCGCTGCCCATGCATATGATGGCGGTTCTCGCATCGTCCATCCCATAGGATTGGAACTTCCCATATCTTCGTCCGGAGATCCTCCTGAAATCCCTGCAAACCCTCTCAAGCGCGGGCGGGACCCTCTTCATGATCTCCGCCTGTTGGCGCTTGAACTCGAAGTAATAATCCGGCAGGGCGACCGGGCCTATTGTTGAAGGCCTCTTGGGATCGATCGCGCAGGCATCCGACCTAGGCGGCAGGAAGGCCCTGACGGCCTCGTCCTCCAGCACTTCGACCCCCTCCATGGAGTGGGAGATTATGAAGCCGTCGATGTTGATCGAGGAGGGCAGGAGGACATCCGGATCCTCCGATAGCCTGAAAGCCTGTATCGTCCAATCGTATGCCTCTTGGGCGTTCTCGGCGAATATCTGTATCCATCCGCAATCCCTCGACCCCATCATATCGGAGTGATCGCCGTGTATGTTGAGCGGCGCGCTCAGGGCCCTGTTCGCTATCCCCATGACTATCGGGCACCTTAGGCTAGAGGCTATGTAGAGCAGCTCGTGCATGAGCGCTAGGCCTTGGCTCGCCGTCGCCGTGAAGACCCTCGCGCCGGTTAGGCTGGCGCCTATGCAGGCCGAGAGGGCCGAGTGCTCCGATTCTACGTTGACGAACTCGGTATCGACCTCCCCATTGGCAACGTATTCGCTATATTTTTCAACTATTATGGTCTGTGGGGTTATGGGATAAGCCGAAACCACGTCCACGTTGCATTGTTTGGCCGCGTAGGCTATCGCCTCATCCCCGGTCAATCCGATCCTTTTCATCGCCGCATCACTCCTCCTCCATCTTTATGGCCTTTACGGGGCATTCGGCCGCGCAGATCCCGCACCCCTTGCAATATTCGTAATCTATCTCCACGCCATCTTCAACCCTCCTTACGGCCATATCCGGGCAATAGATCCAGCAGATCAGGCATTTGGTGCATTTGGCCTTATCTATAACCGGCTTGAAGGATCTCCAAGTGCCCGTCTTGTAAAGGGCCGATGAGCCCGCCTCGGATATGG
>JAWCOP010000211.1:0-2076 GCA_038847005.1 Bathyarchaeia archaeon
GGATCCGGCCAACCTTAGCCTCTTGTTAGCGTAATGATCCTTGTCATCCACGTCCCGCCGCCCCAGCTTCAGCTCAACCAGCCTGAGGGCCATGTCCGCCAAGAATATCGCCTTACCCATCCTATCCTCGGGATTCCTCCCCAAGTGGGGGAGGAAGTTCTTGTCCAAAATCGCCTCGGCCTTTTTGATCCTATACTCCTCCGTTTGCCCAATCGCGACCCTATTCCCTATATAGAGCATCGCATCGCGAGCGGTGCCTATCCCCACGGATTTCTCGAAGGTTTGTTCCAGCTCGTTCTGGATCTCCGAGTCTGGGGAAACCAAGGCGGCTATCTTGGCATCGCTTTCCACCCCCAAGGCCTTCATAATGATGCTGAATGGGATCTCCGAGGGCACGCCCGGCATGGAAATATATATCGCTCCATCGCTCTTCATAGTCGCCTCGATCCTAGCCCTGGACCCAACCGTCGTCGAGAAGATCTTCGCCTTGTATATCGGATGGGCGCCCGGCTTTTCCACGTCGACCAACGCTCGATTCGGCACGAGATCCTCCAGCGCGACGATTACCCTCTCGGATCCGTTTATTATGAAGTAGCCGCCGGGATCCAACGGATCCTCCCCGATCCTCATGAGCTCATCGGGCGATAGTTTCGAGAGCGGGCATATCTTGGACTTCAACATCACCGGGAGGTCCCCTATGTACACCAGCTCGGTGCCCATCTCCCGCTCCCCGACCACCGGCGTCATCTCCAAGAATAGCGGGGCCGAGTAGGTCAGGTTCCTAACCCTCGCCTCGCTCGGGTAGATCAGCCTCTCGGAGCCATCCACCTCGATGATGCGCGGGCTGCCTATCTCTATCTTCCCGAACTTTATCCTTATTGGATTGCCCTCGATCTCCAAGGGGATTTCCTTGACCTCGTCGACTATCTCCTGCAGGCCATTGCTCACGAAATCATCGAAGGAGGATATATGCTGCCTCACCAGCCCTTCTTCAGCGAAGAACTCCTTCATCAATTCCCAACGCAACTGGCCCTGCATCCTACTCGCCTTCAATAATCGACCACATACCTGTAAGCTACGCTCTCCCCAGCGGTGGGGCTCTTCCTTATTATCTTTATCACATCGCCCTTCTTCGCGCCGAGGGCCTTCGCAACCGGATCGGAGGCCCTAATATATGGGAGCTGATAGGGCTTTATGCGATATTCCTCCAGGACCTTTCCCCTTTCCTCTTCACTCAGGAGTATGTGAGTCGGGACCAAGACGTGCTTCAATATATTGGGCCCCTCCCCCCCATCATTCTTCATCAAATCCCACTTCTCTCCCCCAGAATTACAATTTCCTAATGACCGCCAAGATGGCTCCTGTAGCAGAAATTGAACGGTTTAATAAATTTTTTGAATCTTCTAAGGGCTAGTCCATTCCAAATGTTAGAACGCAATTGTTTGGCGGGCCCGCCGGGAATTGAACCCGGGGCCACCGGGTCTCTCCCCGGGGGTAAAAGCCTCGCCGGCGCCCCGCGGCGCCACCGGTGCTCTACCTGGCTGAGCTACACGGCTCCCTTAGGAGCTTACGGGCCCAGCAGGCCCGCCCGCTACGCAAGAGGGGGCCATTTTCTAATTAATCTTTCTTAACCTTCACCGAGCCAAGTTTAAATACGATTGCCAATGAGGATACCTATAGGAAGTTGAGGATAGAGTCATATGAGTTCGGGAAGATAGTCATCGACGGCAAGGCCTACTACAGAGATGTTTTGATAACCCCGCGTGGGGTCAAGGGGGATTGGTGGAGGAGGGCCAGCCACGAGCTATGGGCCGAGGACCTGAGGGGGTTCCTAGAAGACGATATTGAGGTTGCGGTAGTGGGGACCGGGCGCTACGGGTTCATGAGGGTCTTGCCGGATGCGCTCCAGCTCCTTAGGGATGTTTCCTCCGAGCTTATAATCGAGAGGACGCCCGAGGCTTGCAAGGCCTACAACGAGTTCTCAAAGGCCAAAAGGACCTTCGCGGCTCTCCATCTGACGTGCTAGGGCCCTCCCCGGTTGGTTTTTAAAGGAGCTGACCAACAAAATAATCGCTT
>JAWCOP010000212.1:0-2056 GCA_038847005.1 Bathyarchaeia archaeon
AAGGGGTTCCGCGAGCGATGGCCAGCACCATTCGGGAAGGCGGATTCGGTGAATGGCATTGAGCGCGCAAAAGGTCATCAAGATGCCCAAATGCTCCTGTTGCGCTAGGAACATACTCCCTGGGGAGGAGGCCGTTAGCTTCTCCTGCCCGAACTGCGCCTCCGTGGTAATATGGAGGTGCGCGAAATGCAGGAAGTTCGGGAGGGCTTATAAATGCGCGAAATGCGGATTCGAAGGTCCGTGAGGAATTAGGCATGGCGAGAGTAGTCGCTTCGATCAAGATATTCCCATCCGAGCCGGGCGCCGATCTGGAGGCCCTCAAGGGGGCGATAAAGCGATCGCTCCCGGAGGGAATAGAGGTATATAGAATCGATGAGGAGCCCATAGCCTTCGGACTCGTTGCCTTGGTTGGGCACTTCGTGCTTCCCGAGGATAGCGGCGGGTTCATGGAGGAGCTGGAGGGGGGACTCAAATCCGCCCCCGGCGTTGGGGAGATACAATTCATCTCCGCCAGAAGGGTCTGATGGCTGGGCCGGGGTGGCGCTTAATAGCCGGCCCATACCGATGCCGGCCGGAGGGGCCCATGGGGCCGGGTCAAAAGATTTATTGGCCCAACTTGAAGGCTGACGATAGGAAACCTCCGTGGAACGTGACCGGGGTTGGTTAACGAAGTCCAACTGAGGGTTGCCGATGCGAAGCAAAGGGATGTGGGGCACGGCAAAGTTAGGATAGATTCGGAAACCATGGAAAAGCTTGAGATAACCGCTGGGGATTTCGTTGAGATAAGGAGCAAGAGGTCCACGGTGGCCATAGCTTGGCCGGCTTATGCGGAGGATCAGGGCAAGGGCCTCATAAGGATGGATGGCCTCCTCAGGAGGAACGCCGGCGTAGCGCTCAACGAGTACATCACCGTAAGGAAGGCGATGGTAAAGGCCGCGCAATCCATAACCTTCGCGCCCACGGACGTCAGGTTGAACGTGGATGAGGAGTTCATAAGGTTCGTGAAGCGGCGATTCATGGATATGCCGTTCGTGGAGGGCGATATGACCCTCCTATCGATATTCGGGAGCGCCGTGCCATTGATTGTGGTTAGGACGAGGCCCCGCGGGCCGGTCAGGGTGACCGAGGCGACGAACGTCCAAGTACTGAGCGAGCCAACCCACGAGAAGAAGGGCATACCGGTGATCACATACGAGGACATAGGCGGGCTCCACGACGAGATCCAGCGCATAAGGGAGATGGTCGAGCTCCCGCTTAGGCATCCGGAGCTGTTCCAGAAGCTGGGGATAGAGCCCCCGAGGGGGGTATTCCTCTACGGCCCCCCTGGTTGCGGGAAGACGTTGCTGGCGAAGGCGGTCGCTAACGAATCGGATGCGAATTTCTACGTCATATCCGGCCCGGAGATTATGTCGAAGTTCTACGGGGAATCGGAGGCGAGGCTGAGGGAGATCTTCCAGAAGGCTCAAGAAACGGCCCCCAGCATAATCTTCATCGATGAAATGGACGCGATAGCCCCGAAGAGGGAGGAGGTCACCGGCGAGGTCGAGAGGAGGGTGGTGGCCCAGCTCCTCTCCTTGATGGATGGAATAGGATCTAGGGGCAACATAATAGTCATAGGCGCGACGAACAGGCCGAACGCGATCGATCCGGCCCTCAGGAGGCCTGGCAGGTTCGATAGGGAGATAGAGATAGGCGTGCCGGATAAGGAGGGGAGGTATGAGATACTGCAGATACACACTAGGAATATGCCATTGGCGAAGGACGTGGACCTGAGGCGCCTATCGGAGATAACCCATGGATATACCGGGGCCGATATCGCGGCCCTCTGTAGGGAGGCCGCCATGAAGGCCCTGAGGAGGTATCTTCCGGAGATAAACTTGGAGGAGGAGAGCATACCGCCCGAAGTGCTGGACAGGATGGAGGTCAACATGGAGGACTTCACCGCCGCCTATCGGGAGATAACGCCCACCGCCATGAGGGAAGTCTACGTGGAGGTCCCGAACGTCCATTGGGATGAAATAGGGGGGTTGGAGGAGGCGAAGGCGGAGCTCAGGGA
>JAWCOP010000213.1:0-2017 GCA_038847005.1 Bathyarchaeia archaeon
GAGGAGTTCTTGGATCTGGTCGGCATCGCCCAATCAATGCCCGGCGCCATGGCCATCAACCTCAGCACCTGCGTGGGCTACAAGGTCGCGGGCATGAGGGGCGCGACCTCCGCCTTCCTCGGGGCGGTCCTCCCGCCGTTCCTATCGATCGTATTGGCGGCATCCCTCCTCTTGGCCATCAAGGACGATCCGCTAGTTGAGAGGGCCTTCCAAGGAATAAGGCCGGCCGTGGTGGCCTTGATAACCATCTCGGTCCTCCGGCTCTCGAGGGCGGCCGGGGTCGGCAAGAGGACCGTCGCGATACCCATAGGGATCGCTTTAATCGTTTTGGCTTCAGGGCTTCACCCGATGTACATGGCGGCGGTCGGGATCGCGGCGAGCGCCCTGTGGGCGGCCGCGAGGGCGGGGAGGGGGAGGCCATGATCTTCTTGGATATCGCCTTGGCCTTCCTTATCGTGGGCCTGCTCAGCCTCGGGGGAGGCTATGCGATGATACCGCTATTGCAAAGGGAGGCGGCCAAGTTCGGGATCCTCGGGAGGGAATTTTGCGATGTCGTCGCCCTAGCGGAGATGACGCCGGGGCCGGTGGGGGTCAACCTATCGACCTATACGGGGTATAAGGTGGCGGGCATCTTGGGCGCCATAGTTGCCACGGCCTCCAACGTGGCGCCAACCGCCATCCTGATGCTGATGGTCGTTAAATTATTCTATCGGATCAGGGCCGATGCCCGCGTGGAGGAGTTCTTCAGGGGGTTTAGATTGGTGGTCATAGGGCTGATCGCCGCCGCCGCGCTCCTGATGGCGGGGGCGATAGGCCTCTACGCCGATTATAAGGGGTTGGCGATCTTCTCGGCTGCCCTAGCCTTGGGATATAGGTATAGGATCCACCCCATACCGCTCATTTTGGCCGCTGGCGTGGCGGGCCTCCTGATTTATTGATCCCCTAGGTCGGCCGCCCCCTGCCGATGGGGGCCAGTAAGCCCAACCGTCCGAAACCGTTTAATAGCCGGCGGGGAATCTAGGGCCGGTCCGGAACCGAAAGGCGAAGCGGGGGGCGGGGGTTCGCCTCGGATCGGCCATCCGATCCGGGCCTTCTCCGCCGGACCTACTTGTGCCTAAGTTCTGGGCTGAATAGAAAAGGAGGAGATGAGGAGGGTTTGAGTAGTTTTGGAGGGCCCAGGCGAAGGTTCCCCAGCGGCCCTAGGAGGCCCGCCGGCCCAAGCCCGGTTAAGGAGGGCGAGGAGTACGATGTCACGATAGAGGCCGTTGGCAAAAGGGGGGACGGCATAGCGAAGGTCGAGAATTTCGTTATATTCGTCCCCGGGACTAGGGAGGGCGATAGGGTCAGGGTGAGGATAACGGGGCTGGGGAGGAACTTCGCGACGGCGACCGTGGTAAGGTGAGGGGCGGGTTGAAGATAGCTGAGCTTAAGCCCGGCATGAAGGGCGTCAACCTAATTGGCAAGATCCAAGAGATCTCGGCCCCGAGGCAGGTCACGACCAGGTTCGGGGGGATGAGCAGGGTCGCCGATGCGATCCTCTCCGACGAGAGCGGGGCCGTTAGGATATCCCTTTGGAACGAGCAGATCGACCAAGTTAGGCCCGGGGACTCGATCAAGGTGGAGAACGGCTACGTGACGTCCTTCAGGGGCGAAGCGCAGCTCAACGTGGGCCGGTACGGTAAGCTCTCGGTTTTGAAATAAGGAGGGGCCGGGGCCGCGGGGCCCCGCCTTCGAACCCATTCTCGGGCCCGGATCCCCCAGCGGAGCGCCCCTGAAGTGGGCCCCGAAGAATAGAGGGTTTTCGGGATTTTCGAAGGGGGGAGCGGGTTAGAGCTAGATCCTATCGTCGAACTCCCTATTCCTTACCTCGACCTTCAGCTTCTTGACCTCCTCTATGAACTCGGCCAGCTTATCGGCCAAGACGCCCCAAGCCCTCCTCGCCTTCTCAGGGTCGCCCCCCGTCGGCTTCCCTATTATCCCCTGATCGCAATATTCGTGATGCTCCATTGGTAGGTAG